>CAZKWD010000163.1:4405-5488 GCA_964556175.1 uncultured Rikenellaceae bacterium | reverse complement strand
ATACCGATGGAAACCATAATGACAGTGGTTGCCAGGCAGTTTGCACTGATGAACGAAGCCGGATATGAGAATTTTGTTGTTTCATGTGTTACTTCATTTGGCATTTATGTTGAAATGCTTGAGACATGGAAGCATTTCCCTGAAACAGAACAAAAGACCCGGGAAGCCCTTAAGCGGGCAACCGGCAAGGATTTTACCATACCTGAAAATCTTGTTCATGCCAGTGATGTTATTTATAAGTTCCGAAAGGAGATAGCAGCAAAATCGAAATTTAAGTTGGTAAAAGCAAAGACAGGAGAGCCTCTTAAAGTCGTTGATCATATCGGCTGTCATTATGCAAAGATATTCCCGTCACATGGTATCGGAGGGGCTGAATATCCCTATGTGCTTGCGGGGATGACAGATGACTGGGGAGGCGAACAGGTTGATTATCCTGAAAGACGCCATTGTTGTGGATTCGGTTTCAGACAATACCTTCTGAAATCAAATAGAGGCTATTCAGTTACAAATTCCAAAATAAAATTTGATTCAATGCTGCCCTATAAACCTGATCTGATTATTGCCAATTGCCCGGGGTGTACTTTTTTCCTTGACCGCTGGCAATATGTAATTGCAGAACAGGAGGGCAAAACTTATGGTGAAGACGGGTATGGAATACCGGTACTGACCTATGAAGAGCTTGCAGGACTTCTGTTAGGATATGATCCCTGGGATATCGGTCTGCAAGTCCACCAGGTAACGGTTGAACCTTTGCTTGATAAGCTGGGAATAAAATATGATCCTGAAAAGAAATATAAGGGTGTGAATGGAGAAAATTTGGGTATTCCGGAATACCCGCAGGTATTGAAATGTTGTTGAAAAATGTTTCATAGCCATTTCCAGTGAACTGAAATGGGATGAAATACATAAAACTAATTTAAAATTATAACTATAAATTATTGATAATATGAAAACTACAGATGTATTAATTATTGGAGGAAGTGCAGCGGGAATGGTCGCTGCACTAACAGGTAAATCATCATGGTCTGAGAAGAAATTCATTTTAGTCAAGAAACAGAAGGAAATGATGGTGCCCTGTGGAAT
>CAZKWD010000163.1:0-4305 GCA_964556175.1 uncultured Rikenellaceae bacterium | reverse complement strand
GTCTTTGTCATCCCGAAAGACAAAATCTACCTTGAAGAGATGAAAAACAGAATCGATTCGCTTAAGAGAGTTGTGGTAATCGGGGCCGGATTCATTGGTGTTGAATTTTCTGATGAACTTGCAAAAGGCGGACATGAAGTAGTTCTGGTAGAAAAACTGCCGGAAATTCTGTCACTGGCTTTCGATGTTGAACTATCACAAAAAATTGAAGATATTCTGATTGACAGAGGAGTAAGAATTATAACAGGAAACGGAATAAAAGAGATAAAAGGAGACAAAAAAGTTGAAAGAGTGGAGCTTGAAAATGGTGATTCTTTTGAAACAAATGCAGTCATACTTACGATAGGGTATAAACCAAATGTAGAGTTGGCACAAAAATCGGGTATTTATGTTGATGAAAGTAGTTTTATTGCGGTTGATGAATATATGCGTACGCATGTCAAGGATATTTTTGCCGTTGGTGATTGTGCACAAAAACGTGATTTTGTAACCCGTGCACGAGTCCCCACCATGCTTGCTTCAACAGCCTGTGCTGAAGCACGGATAGCAGGGATGAATCTGTTTAACCTTAATGTTGTGAAGACTTTCAGCGGTACAATCGCAATATATTCCACTGCCATAGGGAACACTGGTTTCGGGACAGCAGGAGTAACTGAAGCAAGGGCAAAAATAGAAGGAATTGATACTATTACGGCAATATTTGAAGGTGTTGACCGCCATCCCGGCAATCTCCCCGACTCACATAAACAACTCATAAAACTCATTGCTGCCCATCATTCAGGTGTAATAATTGGTGGCGAGGTCATCGGCGGACTGAGTACCGGAGAACTTACCAATGTAATCGGTCTTGCCATACAGAACAGGATGTCAGTCTATTCATTACTTACATCCCAGATAGGAACCCACCCATGCCTTACTGCATCACCTGCCGGTTACCCTTTGATTAAAGCAGCAGAAATAATTGCAGGTAAAATGAGAATAAAATAAAATGATTCACATAGGAAAACGTTTCTGCATCAAAACATATAGCTATGGGAAAAACTAAAATAGGCATTATTATTTGTGACAGATTTAAAACCTGTGCAGGGGGGAAATGCTTCAGATCGGCTGCTAATCGTGAAGGAGCTTTTTCAATCTATAAAAATAAAGAAATTGAAATTGCTGCTTTCACTACCTGTGGAGGCTGCCCCGGCGGCAATATTGAATATGCTCCTGAAGAGATGAGGAAAAACGGGGTCACTCATATACATTTTGCAACAGGTTTTGTTGTTGGCTATCCGCCCTGTCCTTATATGGAATACTTCAAAAAGTTCATAACAGAGAAATACGGTATGAAGGTAATTTTTGGCACTCACCCCATTCCCCGGAAATATTTTATCACCCACACCAATCTGAACACATGGAATAATGAATTCCTTAAGGAGTCTGTTAAGCCTACCATGACAGACGAGTTAACCCGTCGCAGTTATGATTAAAATTGCAGTAGCCAGTGGCAAAGGTGGCACGGGCAAAACATTCATTGCCACCAATATATTTAATACTCTGTTGCTTAATAACCACAGATCAATGCTTGTTGACTGTGACGCTGAAGCACCAAATGCTGCTGCATTCTTTAATATAATTGAGACTGGCAGGACAGAAGTAACTCAGCCGGTGCCGGTCATCAACACTGATCTGTGTACTTTCTGCGGTAAATGCCGTGAATACTGTAACTATAATGCTATTTTCCTGCTTCCACCGGCGAAAATCATTAATGTTATTGAAGATCTGTGCCACGGTTGCGGTGCATGCAGTGTTGCATGCGAGTATGGGGCAATTACAGAAAAATCTGTATCGCTGGGCCAGGTAATTCAATATAGAATAAAGGAGGGATATACTCTTATCGAAGCCCGTACCAATATCGGGGTCCTTTCTCCGGTACCGGTAATAAAATCTGCAATTAAAATGGCCGGCAACAATGGTGATATTATTATCCTTGATGCACCTCCCGGAACTTCCTGTCCCTTTATCCAGACTGTCTCTGCAGCTGATTATGTAGTACTTGTAACTGAACCTACCCCATTTGGCCTCAGTGATCTGAAGCAGAGTGTTGAAACATTAAAGATCATAAATAAGCCATTCGGGATTATTTTAAACCGGGCAGATATCGGAGATAACAAAGTACAGGAGTACATGCTGAATGAAGATATTCCGCTGCTTCTTGAAATACCATTTAAAAAGGAGATTGCAGTTTTATATTCCAGGGGCAAACTGGTATCGGAAAAGGATCCTCTATTTGAAAAACAGATCCTCACAGTTTTTGAAACAATATTTGCACAAAATGGAAATAGCGGTTATTAGCGGTAAGGGAGGAACCGGAAAATCAAGTCTGAGTGCTGCCTTTGCAACTTCAGGTGAAAAGGTTGTACTTGCTGACTGTGACGTTGATGCAGCTAACCTGTATCTTCTTTTTAATCCTGTACATGATGATGAGGAGGTTTATGTATCGGGTCATAAAGCAACTGTAGATGCTTTAAAATGTACAAATTGCGGATTATGCATAGATTACTGCAGGTTTGATGCGATAACTCCCGGAGAAAATCTAATTAAAATCTCAGACATATCATGTGAGGGCTGTTTCCTCTGTTCACGTATCTGTCCTGAAAATGCGATTAGTATGATTCCGAATGATAAAAGCCGTATGTATTCAGGATCCTTCCGGAATGGTAAAATGGTGTATGGACGTCTGGCTCCTGGTGAAGAAAACTCAGGTAAACTTGTTAATATGGTAAGGGAAAAAGCAAAAAATATTGCTAAGGAAAATGGTATTGAGACTATTATCCTGGATGGTCCTCCCGGTATTGGATGCCCCGCTATATCAACAATAACAGGTGTCGATAAAGTCATAATTGTAACAGAACCTACTATTTCCGGCCTTCATGATCTACAGAGGGCAACAGGTATTGTTACTCAATCAGGCCGCAAACCATCAATAATTATAAATAAATGGGATCTGAACGCTTCACTGACAGAACAGATAAAAAAATGGTGTGCTGATAACAATTTTCATGTAGAAGGAATATTACAATTCGAACCTGAAATGGTTGAATCGATGGTAAAAGGTAAAAGTATTATCGAACATAATCCTGATAATAAAGTTAATAAGGAAATAAAAAGAATCTGGAATAATATATTAAATAATAAGCTATGAATAAAGATAAATTATTTGAAAAGCTTCCCATGGAGGGAGTTAAGAACATAATTGTTGTTGCATCAGGAAAAGGCGGAGTAGGAAAATCAACTGTTGCTGCCAACCTTGCCATTGCATTGGCAAGAAATGGTTTAAATACTGCACTTGTGGATGCTGACATCTTCGGACCATCAATTCCCAGGATGTTTGGTATTGAAGATGTAAAACCAGACATATCAGCATTAGGAGATAAAGAGATATTCTTTCCCATCAAAAAATATGGAGTAAGTATTATTTCAATAGGTTTCTTTATTGCTAATAACCAGTCGCTTATATGGCGCGGCCCATTAGCAGGAAAGGCAATCACACAACTTTTTGAGGATACCCAGTGGGGCGAAATTGACTATATGATTATCGATTTCCCGCCGGGAACAAGTGATATACAGCTTACAACAACCCAGAAACTTAATCTGACAGGCGCACTGATAGTAACAACCCCACAGGGATTATCCTTAAATGATGCACGCAAGGCAGCTTCAATGTTCACAAACCCCGATTTAAAGACACCCATCCTTGGCATAATCGAAAACATGTCGTGGTTTACACCCGAGAAACACCCGGATGAGATATATTATATATTTGGCAAAGGGGGCGGACTAAAAATGGCAAAAGAGTATGATACAGTATTACTAGGCCAGATACCCTTTGTTCTGGAGGTGGGAGAGGCAGCCGAAAAAGGTCTCAGCATCTTCAGTCAGAAGAATAAAGCTGTCGTCAGTGCATTTGAACAAATTGCTGAACAGATAATCTCTAAAACATAGATAAGAAACCTGGTTGCTTAACAATAGTACTACTTTTTACCCTTCTCAAGGTCTGCAATACGTCTCTCGATGTCCTGCTGAGTCTGTTTAAGCGAATCAGCTTCTGATTTAAGAAGCTTGATCTCATCTTCCTTACTTATAGGCGACATCCCGGGATTACCAGGGGCAAATCCCTGATAGGGAGCATTATAACCCCATCCTCTGCCGAATCCCCTGCCGCGTCCCATTCCTCTGCCAAATCCGAATCCCATTCCCATTCCTCTGCCAGGACCTTTCGTATATCCTGGTGAATCAAATCCGTAACACAATCCGAAT
>CAZKWD010000162.1:0-5488 GCA_964556175.1 uncultured Rikenellaceae bacterium | reverse complement strand
GGAGGATTAACGAATAATTTTGTTGAAGTAACCTGGAATAATTCAGGTACTCAATCTGTAAGCGTGAATTACACTAATTTAAATAATTGTACTGCAAGTACTCCTACAACAAAAACTGTAACGGTCAATCCGTTACCATCACCATCAATTACAGGTCCTTCTCCTGTATGTTTAAATACTGGAGATCATGTTTATACTACTCAGGCAGATATGACTTCATACACCTGGGATATATCACCAGGTAATATAATTACTACCGGCGGAACTGGAAATATGGTTATTGTCACCTGGAATACTGAGGGAGTACAATCCATAAATGTAAACTATACTGATGCCAATGGATGCAGTGCTTTAATTCCGGGAAATAAAACCGTAACAGTAAACTCTTTACCTGTCCCGACACTGAACGGACCTTCACCGGTATGTGTAAACTCAACAGACAATGTTTATGCTACTGAATCGGAAATGACCAATTATTTATGGACAGTCCCGGAAGGAGGTACCGTAACATTAGGAGGAGGTACAACAAATAATACCGTTACTGTTACATGGAACACAACAGGCCCCAAAACGATAAGTGTGAAATATACTGACACCAATGGTTGTACCGCATCAACTGCGACAGAACTGGCAGTTACCGTAAATCCTTTACCGGTACCATCCATTTCAGGACCAACAGCAGTACTGGTACCATCTACACATACTTATACAACACAGGCAGGTATGACCAACTATAACTGGTCAGTGTCTGCGGGCGGAACTTACACAGCAGGCGCCAGCCCGGATATTATAAATGTGGACTGGAACACATCCGGAGCTCAGACTGTTGGAGTGACATATACAAATGCAAACAGCTGTACTGCTTCACCGCCGACTCTTTACAATGTTACTGTAAATGCAGTACCGGTTGCTTCCAGTATTTCAATTCATGGTGATCCCAGATCGGGACTGACACTTAACGCTTCGTATGTTTATTCTGATACCGATAATGATCTTGAAGGCACTTCCCTGTATCAGTGGTATACAGGAACCTCTTCAGGCGGAGCAGGATCAACACCCATACATTTAGCAACTGCAACCAGCTACAAACTGACAGATTCTGAGCTTACAAAGTTTATTGGATTTTCTGTCACTCCAGTAGCTCAGACCGGTTCTACTCAGGGCAATATGGCTACATCCCTCAGTTGGGTTGGCCCTGTGCACAATGACTCTCCCGTTGCCACCGTTTCTCCTATCACCGGAACGCTGGATGTAGATAGCTTAATAACAGGTCATTATGTGTATTCAGACTTCGAAGGAGATATTGAAAGCGGGACACTGTATCAATGGTATTCATCCAATGAAGCAGGGGGAACATATTCAATCATTTCGGGGCAAACAGGTATAGCTCATATTATAACCAATATTGAGCAGGGCAAATATTTTAAAATATACATAACACCCAAAGCCGCAACCGGAAGTATTACAGGAACACAGGTTAAAAGCCCGGCCTATGGTCCGGCAAACACACAACCCAGTGCCAGCAACGTCCTGATCTCAGGAACAGCCGAGGTCGATTCAACCCTTTATGGAAGCTATACATTTACTGATGTTGATACGGCAGATACTGAGGGTTCAAGTACTTCCAGGTGGCTGAGAAACGGGACAACTGCAATACCTGGAGCAACAAATGCAGAATATGTAATTACCGCAGAAGATGAAGGATACCGGTTATCATTTGAGGTTACTCCTGTTTCCGCATCTGGTTACCCTGATACAGGTGCACCAGTTCAAAGTGCACAGACAACTGAGGTTATTGATCCATCACCATCAAAACCTGTTGCCAGTGAAGTCTGTATCGAAGGAATAAGAGCTGTAGACCAGATCCTGAGGGGGAAATATTATTACGACTTTTACAAAAGCGAAGGAACCTCAACATACCAGTGGTACAGGAACGGAGTCCCTATTGATACCGCTACAGGAATACAATATAAACTCAAGCAGGCAGAGGATATCGACAGCAATGCTGATATAACTTTTCAGGTTACCCCAAAATCATCGAATGATCCTCCAAAGGTAGGAATCAGTGTAACGAGCAATCCTCTTGCAAGAATTATGATGACTAAGGATCAATACAGCGTTTCAGAAGCAGATGATACAATCAAAGTAAATGTTGCCGGAGGTGTCTTTTCAGGTACAGGAGTTAACGGTAATGTATTTTCTCCTTCAGAAGCAGGATCTGAAGGAAGTCCGCATACGATCAGCTATCTGCTCAATATCTCAAATCCGGCTCATAATTGTTCACAGCAGGCATCCAAGCAGGTGATAGTTAATCCAAACGTTTCCTTCTTCGTTGGGTTTGATCCGCTTTATTGCCATGACAGCGGCACGGATGTTATAACCGTATCTGGCGTGCCCGCCGGATCAACAGACAAAAAATTCACTATTACGGATGAAAATGGAATTATAGATACCTCAGGTACCTCCGTTACAATTGACCCTGGCAGAATGAGGCCCGGGTTTAGCCAGGATGTACTTTATTTTTCATATAAATATGATGGTATATTCTACCAGATAAGCCGGGCATTTAATATTGACTCAGTTAGTACAGAAATAAGAATTCTTAATCTTGATACTGCATATTGTCAGGGTGATGCAAAGGAATATATAACAATTGAGGGAGTATATCCTTCAGGAGGTACAGCAGAATGGACCGACGTTATCTTATCAGATACAAAAGCAGCTTCTGCATACATGGATCCTTCAAAGGGGACACCGGGTGCAACCTACCCGGTTACTTACCAGTACAGATCTCCCAGCGGCTGCTACAGCAAGATTCTTTCAGACAGTGTAACAATCAATCCATTGCCTGATCCATTATTCCCTTTGAATCCAACATACAATATTGAAGGAGGCCAGGTGGAACTGATCCCGGTTCAGGCCGGCGGTACTTTCAGCGGAAACGGAGTTTCGGGGAATTACCTGTTCCCTGATATTGCAGGTTTGGGCGAACATGAGATCAAATACACAATCACTGATGCTAATAATTGTACTGCAAATCTCGGATTGAAAACAAGGATCAGGGTAGCTCAGGGTAATTTTATCGATATACCATCGGTAATTTGTTATGATGATACGACATATAATGTAAAAATCATCAATCTGCCTGCAACCGGAGTGACAATAACCGGATTTACCAATTTTAAAAACACCCTCGCATACACACCCGGAGCCACTGATGCAGATTACAATGTGCCGGATGCAGGTGAAGGACTTGATACATTGGTCTTCTCATATATATGGGATGGTGTAGATTACAGCATATTAAAAGCAATTAATATTGACAGCCTGGGACAGGTGGTTATAGGGAAACTGACTGCCGGAGAAATAATCTGTGATCATGTGGCGCCCTATGAATTATTTCCGTCGGTACCCGGAGGAGTGTTTACAGGCCCTGTTTCAGGAGGGTATCTCGATCCCTTGAAAGCCGCAAGATCGGATACAGTAACATATACATATACTAATACGAAAACCGGCTGCAGTACCAGTACAACAGTTCCTATAACGGTCTATCCTTCTCCTAAGGTGGCCTTTTTACCTGCTGATGTATGTATTGAAAGTGATACAGATACAACCATATTTATAAACAATACCACCCCATCCGATTCTATCAAGTCATGGCTCTGGGTATTTACTGGCGGCGCACAAATAACAACCGATTCAATAAAGAATGGCCGTTATTTGTCTAAAACAGGTGGTTTACAGAAAATAGCACTTACTGCCACAACAATAAACGAATGTGCCGTCACCAAAGACACGACTCTTATCCTTGGGATCAGACCTGATGCAGACTTTTACTGGAAAAATGATTGCATGCATCCGGGTGATTCAATAATACTGGTTGACACAACATTCTCTTCATCCCCTATTGATTCAAGAAGCTGGAGACTCCTCAACGGAGACGAATTCAGTACTGCTGAAAAAATGGCCCTGTATCCTAAAACCGATACAGGGTACCTCAGCATCCAATATATTGTAAGAACCCCTTATCTCAACTGTATCGATACGGTAACAAAAAATGTCTATATAAGACCTTCAATAACCATTCCGGTTGACGGGTATTTTGAAGACTTCGAAGCAGGAAAAGGCGGCTGGGTTAAAGACGGGGCCGACATTAACAACTGGTCATTCGGTACTCCCGACAGGCTGGTTATAAACACTGCTTCACCAGGGCTGAATGCATGGTTTACAAAATTTGACTATGATAACCCGGAGGTTGAATCCTCATCCATTGTATCTCCCTGCTTTGATTTCAGTGAAGTAGAAAGACCAATCATCAAACTTAGACTCTGGAGGAGGTTTGAAAAAGAGAGAGATGGTGCAACACTTCAGTACAAAATAGGAGACAGTAAAGAATGGCAACATATCGGCACGATTGGAGACGGTATAGAATGGTTTAATTCAGCAGTTATCAGGGGAGCTCCTGGCGGCAGTCAGCTGGGATGGACCACAATAGGTAATCCGGACAATGGCTGGGTGAAAGCAATTCATACCCTTGATGAACTTAAGGGTCAATCGGATGTAAAACTCAGAATGGCTTATGGATCTGACGGATCATCCTATGTGCGCGACGGTATTGCTTTTGATGATATCTGGATAGGCGACAGGAACAGGAATGTTCTGCTGGAGCACTTTACTAATATAACCGATGTTTCAAGCAGTAACGCAAATGTACTGGTCAACATAATTACTGATAACAAGAAGGAGGATGTGATAAATATTCAATACCATACCAATTTCCCCGGAACTGATCCTTATTTTAGCGACAATCCCGCCGATGCAAGTGCAAGGATCCTTTTCTACGGACTGACCAGGGCACCGTATACATTCATTGATGGAGGAACAAAGACAGATTTTGCAAATATTTTTGATAACGACCTGGTTAAAATCGACAGTAATGATGTTACCAAGCGAAGTCTTATACCTTCAAAATTTGAAATCTCATTGACTGCTGATACTTCCGGAGGGATCCTGACAATTAGAGGGGATATTACAGCCACGGAGAATATAAATTCCGATAACCTGACATTATTCATTGCCGTTACGGAAAGAGAGAACGATGAATATACTGGTGCCAACGGTGAAACCACCTTCTATAATGTGTTCAGAAAATTCATCCCTGATGCAGGAGGAATAAACCTGCAGAAAACATGGACCAAAGGGGAAACCGTTAATATAGAAGAACAGACATGGCTGATTGAAAAAATAGGGAACTCATCTGATATTGAAGTTATTGCATTTATCCAGAATAATATAACCAAGGAACTTTACCAGGCTACCTCTGAAACAAAACAGGAGATCTCCGTAGTAGGGATAGAAGATCTTTTCGGCGGAAAAGGAAATGATTTTGCATTATACCCGAATCCTGCTGTTAATAAATTAACAATAGCCTTTGAAGAACTCCTTACCCGTGAAGCTGATATACGTATCTATGATATTAGGGGTGTGG
>CAZKWD010000161.1:0-5493 GCA_964556175.1 uncultured Rikenellaceae bacterium | reverse complement strand
TTGCTTGTTGCTTGTTGCTTGTTGCGTAAATATTATTTATCTTTATTAATTGTTTCATTTTTTCGTGCTATTCCATTTTTATGAGCAGTTATAAGGATTTGGAAATTTATCAGATTGCTTTTGAACTGGCAAAAAAGGTTCATAGAGCCTCTTTAAAATTACCTTCTTTTGAGCTTTATGAACAGGGAAGCCAGGTACGTCGTTCTTCAAAAAGTGTAAAAGACCAGATTGCTGAAGGATATGGCCGGAGAAGATATAAACCAGAGTTTATTAAATTTCTCATTTATTCTCAATCATCTTGTGATGAAACAACAAGTCAGTTAGAAATGATAATTGACCTGTATCCAAAAATCATTGATTTTATGGAGTTGTTACCTGAATATGAGATTCTTGGAAAGAAAATCAAAACTTTTATTCAATATGTAGAAAATAACTGGAGAAAATAAACCAACCAGCAACCAGGACCCAGTAACCAGCAACTACTTCGTTCCAAACACCCGGTATGAATGAGGCTTTATTGTGATCTCGTAACTGTAGGTCGGGGCGGGTTTCCTGTTCCCGAAAGCAAAGACAGGTACTACAGTGCCTTCAAGTGATTCCCCGGTAAGAAGGTTTTTTATTACCTTAATGGGTTCGTTGGATATAATTTTTACTGTTACAGGCTCCGGGAGGAATGATTCAACGATGAAGGTGCCATTGTCATAACAAAAAAGACTAATCTGTGAGGGTCCTTCAAGCTTTATATTGAAGTCTTGTGTTGCCACGGCACGGATCCGGTTCAGTACCTCAGGAGGATACTGGTAAAGGTCAGAGAAGTTATCGGGAATGGTCAACACATAAAGAAATGCTTTAGAATACTGAGCTCTGTGCAGTATGGGCCAGCCTGTTGCTCCTCTTGTGGCAGTGATCTCTTCCCATGAGTCGTTGGTGAGATAATTGATCTGCGGTATAAGTATCTCCTGTTCTGACTTGCAGCTTTTGCCCCATCCCGCCCTGAAGTCGGTAACAAGAGCCTTCCTGTCGGTATATGTAAGTTCCACAATGTCTTCAATCCCTTTACCTTGCAAAGCCCTTAACAGACCTGATGTTATTATGACGTTTTTACCAGACTGCAGACGCTCTTTTATCTTCTCTACAATCTGAGGATCAAATTTTGCCGATTCAGTGAGGATTATCATTTTACCTTCAGTGGGGAAGGTGGGAGAGATATCCATGGGGATGCCGATCATTCCCAGGTAGTTTTGCAGGAAATCCTCACCGGTGGCATGATATGGCCTGTAACTCATTACTCCCACGGGTTTACCAAGTAACCCGAGGAACTTATCCACTTTTTCGAAGGCTACTCCTGCAGCTCGGGCAATGGTTGATGGTTCAGTGGTTTTACCGTTGGGCAACTGGATAGGTTTAAGCATTTCATCAAAATCGAAACTGGTACCGGTACCCTGCCAATTTCCCCTTTGTGCGGGGCGAAAAGGTGTCTGAAGCTGCCTGTAGTCGAACATGGTGATCTCAGGAGCTTTGGCAAAGAGTGTGAGCCAGAACTGCTCAGCATAGCGGTCGAGGTAAAATGCGCCTCCCGGATCCACCCAGCCACCGCCGTTACGGCCCGGAGCAATATTATTGAAATACCTGACAATCAGGTAACTTTCATATTGCTGAAGGTGCTGATCGGTGAAGACCGGATCGCGTGTTTCAGTGCCTGTATAAATACCATCGAACATTGCCGGTTGTGTCTCGAGATTAAATCCCAGTCCCTGAAAATGTTCGTACCAGTTGGGGTATTTAATTATGACCTTAACATCAGGATTAACTGCTTTTGCCGGATCAATGACCAGCTCACGGGCTGCTTCGGTCATAAGTTTCAGCCTGTAATCAGTCCAGCTCATATCCCCTTTAGCCTTTATGCACAGATCGCACTTGCAACTGGTAAAGAAGAAATCATCGAGGATGAACTCATCGAAATACTTGGCTGTGTATTCGGCAATCTCCTTTACTTTTTTACGGTGTTCGGGATTGGAGTAGCAAAAGGTCTCGAAGTTGTTGCTTTCATCAATTGTATAGGTTATTCCTCCTGCCACTTTAAGCCCTTTGGATTTAAAAAACTTAATAGCCGATTCAAGGATTTTGTCATCCACAATCAGCTGGTCGCGGTGTGTTTCAAGATAGATCTTATCGATCTTTACCTGCTGACTTATCAGGTTCCAGGTCTCTTCAAGTTTTTTCTGGTCAGCCATATCACGTACCTCGTAGGCTCTTGTGTAGACCGATACGGTGAAGTTTTTATAAAACGGAGGCTTTTGTGCTGAAATACTCATAAAGAGGAGTATAAATAAAAATAAAAATGAAGTTCTTTTCATGCTCTGAATTATTTAGTAATCAATATAAAGATAAAAATAATGAGGAGAATGATGAAACAAGGTCAGAAAAAAGAATCTTGGAGACAATAATTCTATTTATTTAGTATATACCGGAAAACATTCGTCCCCTGCTCTCTTTGATATTGGGGTCTGATTATCTCCGCTGCCTGTACAGGCAATTTTTTGTCCGTCAGGCGACCAGACCGGGTCCCATGCACCCGGTATAAGTTGATTATCCGAACCATCGTTATTCATTAAATATATACCCTTAGAGGTTCCTTTTGTCTGAGAAAATGCAATTTTATCATCCGGTGAAAATTTAGGCGAAACATTGTTTAAGGTATCAGTCAGTATCTTTTTCTCCCGGGTAACGAAATCAAAAATTACTATATTATTAGTAGGGTCAAGATACAAAGGAGGTGATTCTTCACCAGGAGTCTCATCTATGTATTTAGAGTATATAATTTTTGAATCCCAGATTATGTTTTTATTGAAGTAGTAAGTAAATTATTTCTTTTTTCACCGGATATTGAATAATCAAGTTCAAAAATTCGATGGTAATCTCTTTTATTAATTTGAGAGATATTCTTACTTGTCGGGCCAATCTTTAAAGGAGCATTACTCTTAAAAAACAAGTAATTCAAATCATGTTGAAATCCCAATTTCTTATAAACAGGTAAACCCGAATCAGTTGCAGCTAAGATTATCGTGTCTATTCCTTTATTTTCAGAATAATTAATAAGATGATTTGTTAATGCTTTTCCAATCCCTTTGTTATGATAATTTTCTTTGACAATAATAATCCCAAGCCATATAACATTATCATTAACAACAGCAATTCCTGTCCCAATTATGTTAGAATCTATTGTTGCAACTATTGGATAAAAGTAATCCTGATTATAATGTTTATTATATTCTTTTTCTAAATCAAGATTCCAATCTTGAGGAGGAAAATCACGAATCAATGGAAGTTCATCTTTACTTATTTTTCTTATCTTAACTTGATTTGTCAAGTAATATCGGGAAAAGATTAATCTGATTTCTGTTATGTCCTTTAATGCGGTTGATAGTCACACGAAGAGTTAATATTCAAGCCGAAAGCAGCAGACTGCCAGATTATGGTATTTTAATTTTTAAAAAGCCGCATGCACTATTGTCCAATGTTAGGTGATGTAATAGATCGTTTCTTTTCAGGTACGTACGATTAATATGATAGTTGTAACAATTAAAGACAAACTCCAAACAAAAAGAAGTAATCTGGGTATATATATCATAACAGAAGAAGCAGGTGATTTTTTTAATAATTTCCTATTTCTTCCTGCCTTTGGTAATACTACATTTGTCCCATTTATCTCGATCAATAGTCTTTCTATTTCAATTAAAGTATTTTTTCTGCTGTTCATATATTTTACACCACTTGAAATAGTAATACAAAATAATAGGGAGGAGATAATTCCTAGCAAGGACACTAATAAAATTGAATAGGCTAACAACGGCAGTTCGTCTCAAAACCTTTTATTGCCGGTAAATTTACATTTCTTTTAAGACGGTACCAGCGAATCGGTAAAATTTTTATATCAAGATGATATCCGGATAACAGTTGTCTGAAAGTGGCTGATTTTCGGTCTGGAATAGTGTATTTTGCTCAAAAATATTGAAATAAGTATCCTGAGATACTCATTTAAGTTGCCAGGTTTATTATACCATGTTCCGTTTGTCCTGAGTGTTTGCCCACAAGGACAGGTGTAAGTATCAGTTTGCTGCTCTTACGCAAAATGTTCAAAATAATATTCAGGATTTGAAGCCCGGCGTGATACCGGCAGGCAGGGTTTGCAAAAACCGTGACAAATTTATTTACTTTATTATTCGTGTTAGCTGCTGACCATTTTTAATGATTTTATGAATTCTCCAGCAGTCATGACAGGGATCTTACTTTCTTTAAAATCAGGTTGATTCCTGGTTACAATTATGTCTTGATCGTTTTCGATTGCTGTAAAATATTGTATAGCGTCTTCGAAGTCCCTAAATTCCGAATTTAACGCAAGATCAGTTATTTTGTCATCTAGTGGGAGTACATTTACCAGAACTTTAAATTTTCTTAAGATTTTTCGTACCTCCATTTCAGAATTTTGTCTTGATAAGATGTAATTAATATCGGCCAGACAAAGTGCTGAGATAGAAAGGTTTACTTTTTTCTTATCAGCTAGTGAAAAAAGTTTTGCAGCTTCAGTATAAAAGGGCATCCTGTGTGCAAGAAGGTCCAGCACAATATTGGTATCAAGGAATATGCTTTTCATCTTATGAGTACTTTTCAATTAAGTAGTCAGTCCGTTCATTTTTATAATCAAAATCTTCTGGCACTTTGATAACACCGCTAAGACTTTTGACAA
The DNA here is from genome assembly GCA_964556175.1 of uncultured Rikenellaceae bacterium. Taxonomy (GTDB): domain Bacteria; phylum Bacteroidota; class Bacteroidia; order Bacteroidales; family VadinHA17; genus LD21. The sequence goes on along the minus strand of CAZKWD010000161.1, from coordinate 746 downwards.
GTGGTGTGATTTCAATATCATCAGGTTCATTTTTTGTAACTGAGTCCAAAAAAGATTCAATCATTTTTGAGAGACTGGTCCTTCGATGTTGAGCATATTTTTTTGCACGTGTTATTACATCATTGTCAAGCTTTATGGTCAATTTCGTATCCATTGTTATTGTTTTTATCCGTACAAAGATATGAATATTATACGTATAATGCAAGTTTGGAGGCCAAAAAGTATGCAGCAATCGGCCCGGCAACAGGGCCGATCCGCCAGCCGGCGGAGAGTAACGGGGGTACAAAATTACAATGAAGCCAGGATTGAGTCAAGGTACACCAAATTTGATCGAAAGCAGTTGCGGGTATCCGGGTTTAACTGTTTGCAGATTATTTTTTAAGAGCAAAATTGGTTTGCAAAAACCGTGACAATTTTATTTACTTCATTGTCCGTGTTATGTTTAGGCCGTAATTTAAGGTCAGGATGAAACGTATATCTATAACAATTATGCTCGCTTTGGTCCAATAAGTTGATAGTCGCGAATTAAAAGTCCTGGTGAAAGGTTTAATCTTTTCGTAAGGTTTCGAATCATTTCAAGTGTAAGTTTACGTTTACGATTGAGGATTTCTGAAACTCTATTTTCGCCACCAAGTGCATCTGCAATATCTGATTGTTTGAGTTGCAATTCTTCCATCCTTATCTTGATAGCTTCAACAGGATTTTTACTTCTTTTTGGAGAAGACGGTTTAGCTTATTTGAATAGC
>CAZKWD010000160.1:0-5500 GCA_964556175.1 uncultured Rikenellaceae bacterium | reverse complement strand
CTTCAGCCTTGATTTTTAAGAACTTCATGTGTAATTCGTAAAAGAGGCATGGCTCTTGTATATTTCTTTTCGATTTTTTTTAATTAAATAAATTTGGGTAGTTTTGCATGATTACAGTAATTAATAAAACTAAAAATAAAAAACATGGCTTACAAAATCAACGAAGATTGCACTGCATGCGGAACCTGTATTGATGAGTGTCCTGTTGAAGCTATTTCTGAAGGCGATATCTATAAGATAGATCCGGATATTTGCACCGATTGCGGGGCATGTGCAGACGTCTGCCCTGTCGAGGCAATTCATCCCGCAGAGTAATGTAATCAATAAAAATTTACTGGCCGTTTCAACAACGGCCTTTTTTATTTCGGACCATATTTTGCAGCCTCTAGAATGCTCTGAATATCAGTATTATCCATCATTTCGCTAAGAGAAATTCTGTTGTTTCTCATCATATATGATTCAATGATCCTGAATCCAAGCCAGACTGCAGCTCTGCCCGGCGATTCACTGGTAAAAAAAGTTGTAAAGGGTGCCTCCCCGGTAAGTTTCCTGATATTAAACTGATTGGTACTGAAAAGAAGGTCGTGCTCAATAAGATAAAACCACATCTGTCTTTCATTGTTCATGCAGAATTTCATCTGATCCGCTGAAAACCCAAATAGCACTGTATCATTGATCTCGGGTATCATACATTTTTCAAAATATTTCAGCTTACCCTCATGCATTATGCTGGCCATTACATCATCTGCAGGATACCCCATAGAAGTATAACCCCATTCCGAGGAGGCCCATCCATACATGCAATCGGGTACAATATTCCACGAGTTCATCCTTGCAGCTATATAACTGTAGATCTGAAGCCGCGGATAGTACTCACAGTCACTTCCGAGATATCTTTCAAGCCCGATGCCAATAACGGAATCACCAATAATGAGGCTGTTGTTAAACCCTGTAATGCATGTATAAACGGCAGGGATCTCTTTATCCGGAAAATACCACTTATAATGACGGAAGGCTTTTTCAAGATCATCTTCAATTGCAGTGATATCAGGATAAATGTCCATTACAGACTGATATACCTTATAATTCAGCTTGTCGGTGCAAAATCCTGTCAGAAGATCAGCAAATGAAGTATCATTTATATCACCTGAATTTGTCACATAGCCGAACAACTGAAGAAATCCGTTATATTTTTTCTTAAGGTATGGAATTGATGAAGTTATTTCAGCAGGATCGATCGAGAAGAGATCTTTTTCAAGCCTTTGTATCTCAATATCTGCATTAACAGAGGATATATTGATCCTGTAATTATTCTTCTTACAGGATGATAATCCGGTAATGAGAAAAATTACTACTATGGTGACTGTCAAACCTGCCCTCATGACACATAATTTATTAAGTTCCCGAAAATAAATACTTTTCACCGTTATGACAACTATTATCTTATACTTATAACTTCAATTATTATTTGTTATTTTTACTGCATTGATGAAAAATTTAATATAATAACACCGGAAATTATGGAATCACATAAGAGAAAATATGCCAGCGATAAATTCATCCTGCTACTGCTGTTTTTTTTCTTTATTTCTCTGAATATTAGAGCCCAGCAAAGGATCAGCATAGGATTACATTTTGATCCCCTGATAAGCTGGTTCGGGTCCGATATTAGTGAGGTTAAAAATGATGGGGCAAGACCCGGAATTAATTTCGGGCTTTCATTTAACAAATCTTTTACTCCCAATTATTCTTTTTCCACAGGGGTGAACATGGTCAGTGCTGCCGGCAGGCTATCATGCAGCGATACAACCAGGCTTGAACCTTATGACTCCGGAGATGAATTAATTACGGTTCCGCCAGGTGAGGCAGTTCTGTATAAAATCCAGTATGTTGAAGTACCACTCGGATTAAAACTTAAGACAAACCAGATTGGCTATCTTACTTTCTTCTCCGATGTAGGAGTGGATCCTAAAGTAATGGTTGGCGGTAAAATGGATATTCCGGCTCTCGATATTGAAGGTGAAAAGGCAATGGAAGAACTCAAACTCTTCAATCTTTCGTACCATATTGTAGCAGGTATTGAATACGGGCTTGGAGGTAATACTGCTGCCATTCTGGGACTCGGTTTTGAAAACAATTTTCTTGACGTTACAAAAGATAACGGTATACAGCCTGAGGATAAAATAACACATAAAATGATATCTTTCAGACTCGGGATCAACTTCTAACTGATACAATATGAAGATAACCGTTGCACAGCTGAATTATCATATCGGCAACTTCGCCGCAAACAGAGATCTGATCTGCAGCGCCATACGTAAGTCAAAAAGTGAAGGTGCCGATCTTGTAGTGTTCTCAGAGCTTTGCATACCAGGTTACCCGCCTCTTGACCTGCTTGACAGGTTAGATTTTATCGAAAAGTGCAATAAAAGTGTTGAAAAGATCTCTGAAGAATGCCGGGGAATTACTGCTATTGTAGGATCACCGGTAATAAATAATAACCGTAACGGTAAAAAGCTATATAATTCGGCACTTGTACTTTCGGAGGGAAAGATCATTTTTTCTGCAAATAAGGCACTCCTCCCCACCTATGATATTTTTGATGAATACAGATATTTTGAACCCGGGACAAGCTTTAATGCATTCCCATTCAAGGGATTAAAGATCGCCCTGACAATCTGTGAAGACCTGTGGGATAAACAGTCATTTGATAACGAGTTTGAGAAAAAACGTCTTTATACCGTTTCCCCGATGGATGAACTCTCAAAACATAATCCTGATATTATTATAAATATATCGGCATCACCTTTCTCATATACCAGGACCGATATTAAAGAGGATATATTTAAAGGCAAGGCTGCAAAGCACAAAATACCTCTTGTAACAGTAAACCAGACAGGGGCCAACACGGAGCTTATTTTTGACGGAGCCTCCATGGTCATAAACAGTAAGGGCGAGATCTGCAAAAGACTGCCATTTTTTGAGGAAGCTGTTGAGACCTTCACAACAGAGGACATTTACGAGGGGGCTTTTTCTCATGTACCTGAGAAGCCACAGGTTGTTGAACTTATGTATACGGCTCTTGTAACAGGTATCCGTGATTATTTTACCAAAACAAATTTCAGTTCCTGCATTATCGGTCTCTCAGGGGGAATAGATTCGGCATTATGCCTTTGCCTTGCCGTAGAGGCACTCGGAAATAAAAATGTAAGAGCATTACTGATGCCTTCACGTTACTCATCAGAACATTCTGTAAATGATGCTGTTGATCTGGCTAAAAGGCTAAAAGTACAGTATGACATTGTTAGCATTGAAAAACCGTTCCGTGCATTTGAAGAAGATCTCAAACCTCTGTTCCGGGGCAAAAAAACTGACGTGACCGAGGAAAATATCCAGGCCAGAATAAGGACCCTCCTGCTGATGGCCGTATCAAACAAGTTCGGATACATCCTGCTGAACACTTCAAACAAAAGCGAGGCCGCTGTAGGCTACGGAACTCTTTATGGAGACATGGCAGGGGGACTATCTGTGCTTGGAGATGTGTATAAAACAGATATTTACAGGCTTGCCGGATATGTAAACAGAAACTCTGAAATAATTCCTGCTAATATAATTACTAAACTGCCCTCCGCAGAGTTGAGACCTAACCAGCTTGACACAGACTCTCTGCCTGATTACAGGATACTTGACTCTATTTTATACCAGTATATAGAATTACAAAAACCTGTTGAACACATCCCGGGAGAGGGTTTCGATGAACACACTGTGGCAAGAGTGATCAGCATGATCAACAGTAATGAATATAAGAGATTCCAGGCCCCCCCCGTTCTAAGGATATCCTCCAAGTCATTCGGAACGGGAAGGAGAATGCCTATTGTGGCCAAATACTGAAACAGTTAAAAGATTATCTGTTATTGATTCAGGTTATTCCCTGAAAAAAACTCTTTTTACCCTGCCCGGAATTGCAGTCAGGATCTCATAAGGAATTGTCTGGCACTTTTCTGCCAGTTCATCAATTGTAATATTCTCACCGAATATCTCTGCTTCATCACCCTCCTTTGCTTCAACCCCTGTTATGTCAGCCATACACATATCCATGCATACATTACCTGTTATAGGGACTCTGCTCCCTTTGATGAACAACGATCCATTACTGTTTCCAAGTTTCCTGTTGAGTCCATCAGCATACCCAACCGGAAGAATCGCAATAACTCGTTCATTATCTGACACATCTGCACATCCATAACCCACAGGTTCGCCTGCCGGGACTTTTTTGATCTGTGATATCTTTGTTTTAAAACGTCCTGCTGGTTTAAGCGTTAAGCCATCGAAAGAACCGGCACCATATAATCCGATACCCGGCCTTACCATTTCAAACTGATATTGAGGGAAGCGGGTTATCCCTGATGAATTACAAATATGCCGGAGGAAGGTGTATCCCGTTGCCTTCATTATCTTTTCAGACACTTTAATGAATATCTCTGCCTGCCTGTGAGTAAAACTGTCAAATAGGGGATCTTCACTTGCAGCAAAATGAGATAACAGTGACATTATCTTTATCGATTCTCCAGATCTGATAGATGATATTAGTCTGTCAGTATCATCGGGCAAAAATCCAAGCCGGTGCATTCCCGTATCAATTTTAATATGGACAGGATAATCTATAAGTCCATGCCTGGAGGCTATATCAGAGAATTCTTCAAGAGAGGAAAAGCTATATATTTCCGGCTCAAGGTCATACCTGATGATCTGCTCCAGAGATGACGGGTCGGGATTCATCACCATTACCGGCAGGGTGACACCTGCATTTCTGAGTTCTATCCCCTCATCAGTATAGGCTACTGAAAGATAGCTGACACGGTGGTACTCCAGTAATCCTGCTATTTCAGCAGGACCTGCTCCATAGGCAAAAGCTTTTACCATTGCCATAATACGTGTTCCGGGATCAAGGCATCTCCGGAACTCATTGAGATTATTTGCAATTGCATCAAGGTTTACCTCCAAAAGTGTCTGATGTACTTTTTGCTCAAGCAGTTTCCCTATCTTTTCGAACTCATATTTACGTGCTCCCTTAAGAAGGATTACCTCATTCCCGAACATCGAGGGTTTAAATCGCTGGATAAATTCATCGGTAGAATAAAAAAATTGAGCCTCTACGTCAAATAATGAACTGTTCCCTGCCAGCCCCGGGCCTATGCCGATGAACCTATTTATCCTGTTTTCCCTGACCAGCTCCGCTACTCCTCCATATAAATCCTTCTCATCCCGGCCGCTCTCTACAAAATCAGAAAGGATAAGGGTTGTCTCCACCTTATTCTGCCCCTTCAGATATTCTATTGCCATTCCCAGGGAGCCCGGGTCAGAATTATAGTAATCCTCGATAAGCTGGCAGTTGTTTATCCCTGCTTTCATTTCCATACGCATGGCTATCGGCACAAGACTGTTCAATCCCTTCCTTATAATATCAGGACTGGTTTCAAGAGCCAGGCAAACCGATGTC
>CAZKWD010000159.1:0-5538 GCA_964556175.1 uncultured Rikenellaceae bacterium | reverse complement strand
AATTCGGAAAAACAGAAGCCGGAAATGTATGGCTCGACCCTGAAAAAACATCACCCTACCATTTCTACCAGTTCTGGTTAAATGTATCTGATGAAGACGCCGGGAAATACATAAAGATATTCACTCTTCTGGGAAATGAAGAAATAGATGATCTGATTACAGAACACAAAAGGTTACCCCATGAACGACTGCTTCAGAAGCGCCTTGCCGAAGAGGTCACAACGGTGGTACACTCCCGCGAAGAACTTGAATCTGTAAAAGAGGCTTCACAGATACTATTCGGAAAAGGTACAACAGATTCGTTGAAAAGAATGAATGAGAACACCTTTCTCTCTGTATTTGAGGGAGTTCCATCATATAATATTAAGAGAGAGATACTTAAAGATGGGGTAACTTTTACCGCCCTTTGCACCGGACACACAAATGTATTTGCATCAAAAGGAGAACTTAAAAGAATGACAGAAGGGGGAGGGGTGAGCCTTAATAAAATAAAGGTTGAAAATCCTGATATGATAATCGATGAGAATTACCTTCTGAACGAAAAATATCTACTTGTCCAGAAAGGGAAGAAAAATTATTTCCTGATAAGTATTTTGTGATAACTACCTGAGGTCTGCAGCAATTATTGATACGTCATCAAAGAGATAAGGATTTGTATCGGGTATGCCCAGGTAGCTGATCAAAGCCTGTATGTTATCCTTAACCGGTTCCTTGTTTGAGATATGCCTGATTATCTCTTTTGTGCCAATATCTTTTCCTTCCTCATCCTTCAGCTCAGAAAGCCCGTCGGTATAACATACTATCTTGGAATAATTCCTGACAGTAAACTCAACCTTAATGACGGCAGGAATCTCGTCGAGCATTCCTATTCCCACGCAACCAGCGTTAAAATGCTCCACCTCGCCTGATGAAGTATTATAAAGAACGGGAGGATTATGAGCGGCATTCACATATTCCAGTACCTTTTTCCGGTGATCATAGCGGGCAACAAAGAAAGTAATGAATTTTTCCCCTGCAGCATTTGATACTACAATCTCATTAAGCTTGTTGACAAGAAATTCCAGATCAACGTCAGCTGTAAACATTGCGCGCAGGCTTGCCTGGAAATTTGACATCAGAATTGCAGCGGAGATACCTTTGCCTGAAACATCAGCGATGCAGAATCCTGTTTTTGTTTCTGAAAGCTTAAGGCAGTCATAATAGTCTCCCCCGACCTCGAAGTGAGGATGATAATAGCCATTAACTATTATTTCGGGGCTTTGTGGCATGTGGCGGTTATCGGGAATCAGCATCTGCTGCATCCTGGCAGCCAGTTCCAGCTCCTTCTTAAGAGCCTCCTGGCGGAGGCTTTCCTTATGCAGCCTGATGTTCTCGATGGCAACAATTATGATGCTTGAAATTGTTTGGATGAAGTTCAGGTGTTTTAATACGGGGCTCATTCCTTCACCTTCCTCCTCTATATCACCGATGAAGAGAAAAGCAAGATGGACATTATTATTAAAAACAGGGACAATGATGTCGACTCCCTCAAAATCCATATCAGATGAGACATAGGTAATATCATCAAAAACAAGAAGGCGTGATTCGACATCAATTTTTTCAAATTTATTCGGAAAACCGGCGTTAAAAAGACATTCCCAGGACTCAGAACGCTTGAATATCAGAACCTTGCCAATTCCCAGGCTCTCCCTCAGGATAGATTCATATTTGGAAAGAAGTGTATCGGTAGGCAGGTTTGCATTAATGGATAATGTAATGTCAAGCAGAGAATCCAGCTTGAATTTGGATATCTTTAGCCTGTCGTTCGGGATCTTCCTGCTTTCCATTTCTAAGTCTAGCTCTTTACGCGCTCCATGTATGAGCGGTTATGTGTATCAATTTTTATTTTATCTCCTGTGTTGATAAACAACGGAACCATTATTATACTTCCGTTTTCCATCTTAGCCTGCTTATATGCATTTGTTGCCGTGTCGCCTTTAAGGCCCAGTTCAGAGTAAACAACCTCCATCACAACAAACTGCGGCAGTTCCACGGAAAGCACATTTTCCGTATCTGCATGCACAACAACCTCAACTTTTTGTTCTTCCAGCAGAAATTCAGGATAATCTATTACAATCTCCTCAACATGTATCTGTTCAAATGTCTCAAGGTGCATGAAATAATAACCAATATCATCCTTATAAAGATACTGGCAGGGACGTCGTTCAATCCTTGCCACATTTACTTTTGTTCCTGAAGAGAATGTATTGTCAATTATTCTTCCTGTTTTAATGTTTTTGAGTTTTGTTCTTACAAATGCCGGTCCTTTCCCGGGTTTAACATGTTGAAACTGTACAATAGTATAGAGATCATTATTATATTCAATGACCAATCCATTCCTGAAATCTGCAGTCGTAGCCATAAATTTAGTAATTATTACTGATTTATCTTATTTCTAGTCAATCTCCAGGGGATATTTAAGACCCTCATAGGCCACCATATCTACCATAAAAGACCCCACAAAGATATCAAAACGAATCTTAACAGGCAGAAAATTTTTATCATCCGAAAACCAGAATGAGACATCCTCCTCGGTTTTAAACAGTCTCCCTTTTTCGGTAACAGGATTGAATTTATGACATCTTATCCTGCCGGCCCTTGTTTTTATCTTCTCAACGCCCACATATTTCATTTTTATTGGATATAGTTCATCGGTGAACCAGGTTGTCACGGTTATCATCTCACCTAAATTAACAGTATCAAGGCCGGGGAAAATACGGTTCCTGTACCAGTAAAAGCATGAAAGAATATCGTGGATGCCCTGTGGAGCAATATGAATGCCTGTAAGGTCGCTTGTGAGAATTGCAGAATCCTTTCTGGTTTTATGGTCAAAGATCACCTCGTTATATCTCCTGTACCTGCCCTCGCTTATATTCCTGACCGCCAATACAGGCAGCTCGGTTCCCGGATCCATATAGCTCTCATAAACATCAAGCAGTTTGAAGATAACATCAGCCAGCCCTGTCGTTCTGCCTATCAGCACAGAGTGCCATACCTCATTACCGTTCATGGTATCTTTTCTCAGTTCCAGCGAGGCAACACCACCTGTAAGTACACCGTAATGAATAATATATGAAATTCTTTCATCGGGCTGATATGTTGTTATCTGGCCTTTACACGGTGTTAAGAAGACTAAATAAAATCCGGTTATAAGGAGTAATTTTCTCATTATATTAAAATCACAGGCAATTAACGGGCCAATTCTCTCCCGATAATGTTCTTTACAGGTTTAGTGGCAATAAAATCCTTGAGGTAAAAAGGTTCAAAATATGCTACGTCTTCATAGCGATGTTCCTTAAGAGCTTCATAAGCAGGTTTTGACATATATGAAGCAGATATTCTGAAATCTTCATCAAAGACTACATTCCTGCGTTTTATTACTTTACTGCATTTTCCTGTGCCGTCGCCAAAGAAGAATATCCTGGATGTTACGGCGATATCGCTGAACGAAGTTTTATCCATTATTTCCGCACGGATGCTTTTTACAGTATTGCCGTTAATATCATATATTGAATAATAAACCTCCATCCTGCGCGCATCAATGAGGGGGCAGAACAGGTCGGAAGCTGATAACCCTTCTTTCGAAGAAATGAAACCGCTGAACAGTGAAAAAGTAGTGTCTATTCCTATAAGGGGTATTGAGGCTCCGTAGGCTATTCCCTTTGCTACTGAAACACCTATCCGGAGACCGGTATATGATCCGGGTCCCTTGCTGACGGCAACTGCCTCAAGATCGGCGACTTTAAGTTCCGCCTCTTTTAGCAGCTCATCAATAAAAACTGTCAGCAGGGAAGCATGTGACCTGCCTGTTTCACTCTCTTTCAGGGATATAACCTTTCCTTTGTCGCATAATGCAACAGAACAGGTTGATGTTGCGCTTTCAAGGCAGATTATCATTTTCTCAACTGAATAAATTCAGCTTAGTCCTTCTCATACAGGTCATCTCTTGAGACAATTTCTACAAGGGTACTGTCAGAAAGTTTCTTGCTTATGGCACTGAATGGTGCTGAAATGACTCTTGAACTGTCTTCAATACCATTGATGATCTCAATATAACTATTATCCTGTATTCCTGTTTTAACATCCCTGGCAAGAGCATACTCGCCGTCGGTAGTAAAGACAAGTGTTCGTATCTCCTCCTCAGCGGCAGTTGAGGCAATTTTCGTTGTGTCAGCGCGGGTTGTCACCGACTGGATCGGCACTGTAAGGATTCCCTCTTTAACCTCAGTCTCAATGTCAACTGTTGTAGACATTCCAGGCCGGAATGGATTATTCCCGTTATCTGCAAGATGTTTATATGATTCGGGAAGTATCAGGATCTTGACATCAAAATTCGTTACCTGGTCTGCCGACACTCCGGTTGTTTTGGCTGAGTTGGCAATTTCAGTGACCACACCTTTGAATTTTTCATCGAGGTATGCATCAACTTCAATAATTGCAGTATCTCCCATACTAACCCTTACAATATCATTTTCGTTCACCTCGACCTGTGCCTCCATCCTGGTGAGATCAGCAACACGGAGAATATCTGTTCCGGCCATAAGGTTTGTTCCAGCCACTCTTTCACCAAGTTCTACCAGGAGCATCGATACAGTCCCTGACATTGGAGCATAAATAGATGTTTTAATAAGGTTTTCATTAGCCTCCTTCAGTGATGCCTCGGCACTGGTGATGGAAAACTTTGCCGCATCCACCTCGGCTTTTGCCACGTTATACGAAGCTTCTGCCTGCTCATATTCCGATTTGGAAATTGCCTGTTCCTGGTACAGTTGTTTTACTCTGTTATAAGACAATTCCGATTGTTTGAACTGTGCTTCAACCTGTGCAAGACGTGCCCGGGCAGAGCTCAATGCTGCAACAGTACGATCGCGCTGAGAAATATAGACATCAGGCTTTATCCGGAGAAGCAGCTGGCCTGTTTCCACGAAATCACCCTCTTTTACATTAAGCTCAATGATCTCACCCGATACATCAGGAGTGATCTTTACTTCTTTTTCGGGTTGTATCCTGCCATTGGCAGTGATCGTTTCGGTAATCATCCTTTTTTCGGCATATTCAACTGCTACCTTAACAGTAACAGCCTTACCGAACCAACCGGCTTTTTTACCTACGAACGCGAAAATTAACAGGAATACGACAACGATAATCAGTATCTTAAGTATCTTATTGTTTTTCATTCTATTATTACTTAAAAGGTGGATTTACTGGTTTAAATTAAGCGGCAAGCCCTTGTAGAAATCAAGGACTTTAGTTTTAAAGATAAATTCATATTTTGCCTGCGACATATCTGACTGTGCATTTAAAAGCTGTGTTTTTGCGGCATTATAATCGACGGGAGTAACCATGCCTACATTAAATTTTTGTTCGGTATACCTGAATGATTCCTCCATTGATGTTACTGCCTTCATGCTGGCACTGTATTTTTTAAGAGCAGCAACAGCATCGGCATAAGCCTGCTGGATATTCTTGTAGAGTCTTTTCTTTTCTCCTTCAAGAGTA
>CAZKWD010000158.1:0-5585 GCA_964556175.1 uncultured Rikenellaceae bacterium | reverse complement strand
TACACCGGGGCAAAGAAAGCCGGGTCCATAGTGATAACCGATAAGGACCACAAATGGACAAATTTCGGGATGACAGTGGTAGAGCTTGCCATCCTTCAGGCCCTGGGAACTTTTGGAGGGAAGATATGTGATGCTTACAATGTTCCGGCAATGCTTATGGCCGGATCCACGGACAAGACATATACCAATTACAAAGAGGCCAAAGCAGCCCTCTGGCAGGATGCTATAATGCCATCAGTGGATGCATACCTTGATAAACTGACAAACTGGCTGGGTCCTGCATTTAAAGAAGAGGGACAGGAGCTGAGGGCCGACTATTCAGAAGTGCCTGCTTTGCAGACCAACAAAGCAGAATTGATCGCCTGGATGGTACTATCGAAGAGCTTCACAAAGAATGAGATACGGGAAGCAGCCGGAGCAGACCAGATGGATGATCCTAATATGGATAAGGTCTATGAATCAGCAGGGGCCGTGCCACTCGATGAGCTGGGAATGATGCCCGGACAGGATCTTACAGAGGGGGTGCTTAAGGCCTTGAAGATAGTTGATTACAGGACAAGAAATTAAAGTGATGCGGTTTGCTATAAATAAAGCATTACAGGGTTCTTTGAGAAAATTATACTGGAGGCAGGGACAGAGGGTACTCCTGGCAACTCAGCAGCCGATAATAGACCTGGCATCCGATGTGGAGCCGGATGCATTAAAAGCCAGAGTACGGTTATTGATGAAGCCCGACAAAATGAGTGAATACCTAACAGAGCTGTGGGCCAGGACAGGCAGCATATTTGCCGTCGATATCATAAAGAGGATGGAGAGGATACCAAAGAAGCAGGAGACGAGTATCGACTTTTGGGAGGACCACTACCGGATATATACCAGGGAGCGATCGGCACTCATAGCAGGAGAGATACTCGACACCCAGGCAGTAGTGGTAAATAACATCATCGACGATCTCCTGAAAGAGGGAATGGAGAGGGGGATCGGGATCCCGGAGATACAACGGCAGATGCGGAATGACCTTGCAGAGGGACTGACACAGATAAACCGTTACCAGGCAGAACGCATAGCAAGGACAGAGGTAATCGGAGCCAGTAATACCGGGAGCTTTGAGGGAGCTACAGAGATGGGCTTCGAGACTATGAAAAAGGCCTGGCTTACTTCCGGGCTGGCAGGGATGAGGGATTCACATATGGCATATGAACAGCTCGGAGCAGTCGCGATGAATTATGAATATGCCCCCGGCCTCCAGTACCCGGGAGATCCTAGCGGGTCCCCGGAAGAAATTGTGAATTGCAGGTGTACACAAGTATATGAAGTTGATTAACAGATAATTAAAATATAAAGCGATGTTTCAGGTAAAAAGTAACTACAGGCTTAAGGATGTTGATGAGAAAAAAGGGGTAGTCACAGGCTATGCCTCTATATTTAACAACATCGACTCCGACAATGAGATAGTCATGCCGGGTGCATTTTTAAAGACCATACAGGAAAGAGGCCCGTAAAGTGTGAAACCCAGGATCAAGCATCTATGGCAGCATGACAGCTGGGAGCCGATAGCTATTCCATTGGTTTTAGAGGAGGATGACAGGGGCCTTTATTTTGAATCGAAGTTCGGGACGGACACATTCTCCCGGGATAAGCTGCAGCAGCACATCGACAAAATAATTACTGAGATGTCGATAGGCTATAATGTGATAAAGAGTGAGGATATAATTGATGAAAACGACATATTCCAATACCGGAAGCTCCTGGAACTTAAGCTCTGGGAATACAGCTCGGTAACATGGGGAGCTAACTCATTGACAGAGATAACATCAGCGAAAGGAGAGGCCGGTGATATCCTCGCCAATCTGAATAAACGCCTCGAGGCACTCAACCGTGGGCTTAAAAATGGGAAATACAGCGATGAGACATGCGAGCAATTCGAGGCAGAAATCGCAAAGATACAGGCAATAACAGGTTCACTCAAGATCATTCCTGAGCCGGTCCCGGAGATCACTCAGGAAAAGAAAGAGCCGAACAGCAAACAGATACTTGAATCAATACTAACAATTTTAAAAAGCTAGAAATGGACGAAAAACAAATCAAGGCTCTTACAGATTCTATCCAGGAGGAGGTCAGTAAATTCAATGACACCACAACTGAGTTACGGACACTCATTGAAGAAAAGGCCCCGAAGGACAAGATCGAAGAGCTTGTAAATAAGGCCAATGCAGGAGAGGTATCTATCAAAGCCCTCTCTGAACAGCTCGATGCTATACAGCTGGAGCTGAAAGACAAGCCACTAGGCAAGCCGGTCTCATTATTTGCCGATTTTGAAAAGGCATATAACGAGAAAGGTAAGGCAGCCGTACTGGATGGGAAAAACATACTTAAGACAGGTGGTGCGTTCACCTTTGAACTCAAAGGAGATCCCCGGTTGCTGCTGAAAGCATCGACCATAGACACCTACACGGAACTCACAGACTCGGCATTAGCTGATGCTGTTATAGTTCCTATGCGTACTCCCGGAGTTGAAAAACTCCCGGATCGTACCGTCCTGATGATGGATGCCGTGCAAAGAGGAGTGACAGATTCTTCCCGTGTTACATGGGTAGAGAGGTCAGGCAGAACTGATGCGACAGCATCGGTAGCAGAAGAAGGACAGTATGCTCAGGGTGACATGACCTATATTCAGAAAAGTGCTGAAGTTGAGAAAATAGGAGAATTTATCAAAGTCACCAACGAAGCCCTTGAAGACTGGCCTGAGCTGTTGACTCAGATAAAGAATGAACTCTTCCCTTCAGTGGAAAGAGTCCTTGAAAATCAGCTCTATCAGGGAACAGGGTCTACACCCCAGCTGGACGGTATCATAACCACGGCTTCGGCTTATGCCAGCACATCGCTGGATGGTAAGATACCGAAGGCCAATACCTTCGATGCCATCCGTGCTGCAGCCAACCAGATAGCAGAGTATAACTATACTCCAAATGTATGCTTCCTGGCACCTGCAGACTTCGCTCAACTGGAGATGACCAAAGACGACAATGGTCAGTATATCATGCCTCCCTTTGCTTCGGTAAATGGAGCATCGATCGCTGGCATTCGCATCGTGCAGAGCAATCTCATCACGGCAGGCACGCTTCTGGTTGGCGACTTTAACAAGGTCACCCTTTATATCAGAAGAGGTATCGAAGTGAAGATATGGGATCAGGATTCCACAGACCCGGAATATGACCGTAAGACAATAACCGCATCGGTAAGGGCAGCCGTCAAATTCCCGGCTCCTCATCTCTATGCTTTTGTCTATGATGCCATATCCGACATCCTGGATGCAATTGGAGAAGTAGTAGGTTAAGAAAGGAGGAAAAAATGAAAAAATTAATAAGTCTTTTATTTGTATTTGCACTTTTTGGTGCAATGGTTTTCTCACAGCCTACACACAGGGATGCCGACAGCAAGGTACTCCGGACCGGACAATTCTTTTATGAATATACCGGTGTTGCAGCCGATACTTGCGGCACGGAACAGGATAGCGTAATCTTCGAGGTGCTGACTAACAAGCCAATGCCTCTCAATGTGGCTGTCAGGGTAGAGTCTACCCGAGCAGGTACCACAGATGACTATGAGATCAGGCTTCAGGGCAAAGTCTTTGAAAATGATACCTATGCATCATTAATTGATTCGACAGCACAGGTAGCTGATCTCAGTCTTTATCATCCCGACGTTGAAGTGGACGTTACACAAGCAGCAAGTGTCACGCCATTCTACAGATATTTCAGGGTAGTTGTGGCAAATGATGGTACATGTGCAGTGACAGATAAACTGACAATCGACAAGGTTATCTGGAAATTCTGGGAACGCTAATTATAACCAAAGGGAGGGCAGGCAAGCTCCTGCTCCCCTTTTATAAACAAGAATATTAATCTTAAAAACAACATCATGGCAAGAGTAGAATTTAAATTCAGCAAAGACTTTCCTCATGGCAATAGGACCAAAGAGGGCAAGCCGGTGATAGATAAAAAAGGATCTGCCCGCTTAGTTACTGAAAAGGCAGCCAAATTCCTGGAGCGTAATAAATACGGAGCTCCGACCGGTAAAAAAGAGAACAAGGAAGCAGCTGGCAGAGATACAAAATAAGAAAGGCAGGGTAAGATGGATCTCTCAGTACTGACGACCACCATCAACGAACCGGTAACTGTCGACGAGTGTAAGAACTTCATGGGTTACACGGAGACCGACCAGGATGAACTCATCCGTCGAATGATCCGTGTAGCCCGGCAGTGGCTGGAGGAACGCACAGGATTATCTTGTGTCTCGAAATCCTATAAAGCATATTTTGAGAAAGATGACAGGGATCCTGACGGATGGTATGAATTGCCGATGGTGCCTGTATTGTCCGAGCCGGCGATTACGATAGAGGTGACAGGTATATCGACGACATTCCAGCAAAAAGGACTGCGTAAGGTATGGATAAAGCCGGACACCGTAATCGGGACAATAAGAGTCGGGTCCTCCGGGCAATTATTTTATATAGAAGTGACCTTCCAGGCAGGAGAGACAAATGAGACAGCCAATGAATGCATCCGGAGAATAGTGAGCTCCATGTTCAATAACCGGGAAGATGGCAGCGAGATATCACTCTCCAGGCTCCCTTTTGACACATTACGACTGATAGAGACACTAGACACAAACACAGGGCTATGAGGACCGGGAGGCTGACAGGGAGAATAACAATAAAGTACAAATCCGAGTCGGAAGATTCCGGGGATATAACTGAGACATGGAATGATGGAGGGACAGTCCGGGCTTCGGTGAGGCAGATCGATGGGACCAGATATCTTAAAGAAGAAGAGCTGGTGGACAGGGAAGTATATGAGATAATAACATGGGACAAAGGACTTGGAAGTAACCTTCAGATAACCTATGGAAGCAAAACATTATACCCGATACGGCCTCCGATGGTTAATGCGGATAAGAGCTCCAGGGGTGTATTGAAGATAATAGCAGCTACAAAGGCATGAAATTGACCACACAAATAGATGGAGCGGAACGGCTCGGCAGGGATATCGACATGACACGCAAGGATATACAAAGAGCCGTGAAGAGAGCTGTTGACAAGACAGCCCTGGCCGTAGAGAGCGATGCAAAAAGAAAGCTCCGGGATGATGGTCATGTGATAACAGCCAGGCTGATGTCCTCCATACATGCCGAAACCCAGGAGGGTAAATTCAGCTATAGAGATAAAAATGGACACACCTTTGACGGATCCCTGGGAGAACAGATAGCTGAAGATGAGGCCATAGCAGGAACAAACGTGGAATATGGACCGAAGATCGAGTCAACAGATTCATTCCTGGGATGGGCAGCGATAAAGCAGGGGAAAAAACTTGTAGACCGTATAAAGAGCGAATTAAGTAAAATAAAAACATGAGTACAGCGCACGTTGATATTGGATATGATTTGATCGAGGGGATATTTACAGTCCTCGATGGTAATGTAACGTATTCCGGTACCACATATCCGGTCTATAAGAGCAAACCAAAGACACCGGCGACAATACATGTACATATTCATAACATGGTGCATGACGAAGATGGGACAAA
>CAZKWD010000157.1:0-5603 GCA_964556175.1 uncultured Rikenellaceae bacterium | reverse complement strand
TCGAAGACATCACTATGGAGGTAGCTACTTAATACAGTATTGAAGAAATAAAAATTACCGGTAAGAGTAAAAAGGTGGCATTTTTCATGCCACCTTTTTTATTTTTAAACGTCTTAAAAAAATTAAAAGTTATATTTGTTCAGAAATTTATGTTTTATAAAAATTGTTGCACCTAAGAAAAATAAGCCGCCTGTTAATGCCGGTATTCCTGGTAATAGTATTTTGCTATCTGGCAAATGCAACAATAAACCAGCATTATCATAAATTATCATCAGGGATAATCCTCAGTCATGCACATCCTTATCAAAATAGTGATGATGCCGGAGTTCCATTCAAAAATCATACTCATTCCAGGGCAGAATTTATTTTCCTTGAACAAATATCCACCACAGTATTCTGGATTTATTTGTTTATTGTTTTATTAATACCATCCCTTTTTATTTTTAAAACATTTCAGGTTCCTCTCGTTATTTTTGTCAGGAAACGATTCCTATATTTTTTACGAAATTACCACGCTCCCCCTTTTCATTATTAGTCTTCTATTTACAGTTCAACAAATCAGGCAGTTAATCTGCATGGATTGATCATGATTAATTGTTCTAACAAGACTATAGCATAATGAAAAGAATTTATATTTTGTTTTTAATTTTTATTCTTTCCCCCGGGCACTTTCTTCTGGCTCAGGTTAAGAAAGATATTCCCGTTCCTCTCCAGGATTCTCTTGAGTTACTTAGAAAAGAGCTTGTCTTTCTTAAAAATCAAAATGAAATAATTAATGCAAGGCTTGACTCTCTTCTATTAAACCTTAACATTAAAGAAGAAGAAAAACAGGCTGAAAGCGACCTGCAAAAACTACTGGAGGAGGCCAGCCAGTTTGCTGAAAGGGAGAAGGAAGAAAAAGAAGACCTGTCGAAAAAATTTCATAGTGGAGTAAGGCAGCAACAAGGACTTAATCCCAATGTAAGTCTTGGAGGAGATTTTTTCAGTGCAATAAGCTCATCGAAGAATGACTATATATCAGAACCCGGAGATGTTTCTTATGGCAATAACGGGTTTTTCATGCGCGAAGTAGAACTTTCACTGGTGGCTCCGCTGGATCCATTTACCCGTGGAAAAACATTTATTTCAATTACTAAAGAAGAAATAAGTATTGAAGAGGCTTATATGGAATGGCTGAACCTGCCGCTGAACATGAATCTCAAAATTGGTATTTTCTATGCCGAATTTGGTCCTCTGAACAGATATCACGATCATGCTCTTCCACAGTTTGACAGGCCGAGAGCCCTTGTAAACCTCTTCAGCAATAAAGGATTGGGCGGTACCGGCGTGGCATCCACCTTTATGCTTCCTGAAGTTATCTTTGCAGATGCCAGTAGCTTTGACTTAGCAGTTATAAACGGTACAAATACAGTTGATACTTTCAGCTTTAATAATGAAGGATTATTATATATAGGCCAGTTTAAAAATTATTACGACATCTCCCGCAACAGCTATATTGAGTTCAGGTTAAGCGGAGTAACAGGTAAGAATCATTCGGTCGGAGACAACCGTTCTTATGTGGGGAGCCTGGGAGTAACATATAAATGGGCCCCTGTAGGAAGAGAAAAATACCGTACCATTGACTGGAGAACAGAGCTGCTTTACAGTTATCGAAAAGAGAATACGGGAAACATAACGAGTAAAGGATTTTATACTACATTACAGAACAAACTAAATGCCAGATTCTGGATTGGAGGCAGGATTGGTTACTCGGAAATGTCATACGACGCGGGACAGTATGAGTGGGATTACAGTGTAAACATCGATTTCTGGCAAAGTGAATTTGTCTTCACACGGATTCAATATCAATACAATCAGAGAAATAAATACTATACAGGGACCTTATTACCTGATGACCACTCACTTATTATCCAGGTTAACTGGGCAATGGGACCTCATAAACATGAAGCTTATTAATAATACATAAAGTAAAACCATGAAAACAAATATAAGATTGAAGCGCTTACTTTTAAAATCATCCATACTCTTTTCAATTATCCTGATGTTACAAAATGTAAATCTGGATGCACAAAGGAGTCAGCAGAGAAACCGTTACGGGCAGTCAGACAGTTCCAAATTGAATATTGTGTGTTCTTTTTCTGATTATGCATCAATTGCAGAATATATTGCAGGTGACAAGGCAACTGTATCCTTTATTGCCCAGGGAGAACAGGATCCCCATTTTGTGCCTCCAAAACCCAGTTATGCCGTAGTGCTTTCACAGGCCGACATGTGGATAACAACAGGTTTGGATCTTGAGATGTGGTCTGCAACTCTTCTTGATAAAGCCCACAACAGGAAGATCATGGACGGTGAAACCGGATTTGTATCCGTATCTGACGGAATAAATATCCTGCAGAAGGTGGAAAAAGGAGACAGGACTGAAGGAGATGTTCATTTGATGGGAAATCCGCATATCAACACCGGTCCGATAAACTGGAAGACAATAGCCAGGAATATTACAATCGGACTTATCAAAGTTGATCCGGCGAACTCATCATTCTATCAAAAGAACAGGGATGATTTTATTGATAAGATCGACCGTACCCTGTTTGGGGATAAGCTTGTCGATCTTTTTGGAGGAGAAACCCTCACCAGGATGCTTGAGAATAATACATTGTTCACATTTCTCGACAAATCCTATGAAGGAGGCAAACTTATCGATCATCTGGGCGGCTGGTTGAAAAAGGCTATGCCATTACGTGGAAAAAGAATTATTACATACCACAAAAACTGGGCATACATGGCAAATACTTTCGGACTTGAAGTAGTGGGTTACATTGAACCAAAACCGGGCATTCCACCATCAGCCAAACATGTCCAGTACATGGTTGAATTAATAAAGGAACAAAACATCAAACTCATGATTGTTGCCAGTTACTTTGAGAAGAAAACCCCCATGATGATTGAAGAAAAAACAGGGATTAAGGCACTTTATCTCCCTCTTTTTGTTCATGGTGTCCCTGGTATAAATGATAATTTTGACCTCATGGACCTCTGGATAGAACAGATCAATGCAAATATTCAATAAATACAATTTCTGATTACCTGTCTATGAAATTCCACTGAAATAAACACCGACACTTATGATTGAAACCTTAAAATTTCTTGCTGCCCCGATTACTTTAACCATAATCCTGGCAGGTGTGCTCAGTTATTTTGGTAATCATATCTTATCAAGAGGTATAATTTTCATTGACATTGCTGTTGCACAGATAGCCGCACTGGGAACTATGATCGGCCTTCTCCTTGGTTATGCCGAGGAATCGTTGAATGTTCAGTTTATTTCCTATCTGTTTACCATAATTATTATTTCTCTCTTTGCCCTGACAAAATTTCAGAAACAGGTTATTCCTCAGGAAGCAATCATAGGGATTATCTATTGCCTGGGACTTGGTCTGGCCTTATTGCTGGCAGAAAAAATTCCGGGAGGATCCAATTTTATATCCAAAACAATTACCGGAAACCTGCTCTGGGTAACATGGAATAAGGTTTTGGAGAGCGCTATTATTTTCCTGGTCATCGGAATAATACACCTGATCTTCTGGAAACATTTTATCCTGATATCCGGCACAAAGAAAGGTCTGCCATACAGTCTATGGAGAACAAGGACGTATGAATTAATATTCTATATTACGTTTAGTGTTATAATTGTAAAAGCCGTTCCTTGTGGAGGAGTGTTTCTTGTATTTACACTATTAATAGCCCCGACAGCGGCGGCAACACTTTTTACCGATTCATGGAAAAAACGTTTTATCTGGAGCTGGATAATAGGAATTCTGGGCTCAGTATTGGGCATCTATATATCATATACTCTTAATATCTCCAATGCTCCTGCAATTGTTACCCTTTTAGGCCTTGTGGTATTCATCCTGGCCTTTTTTAAAGTTGCGACCCGTAGACTATTAATAAATACTAAAAAATAATATTTATGATCTCTGGCCTTAATTTCATGATTGCACCCTTTGTTGCATGTCTTTTATTGATCTTGATAACATCATATTTCGGAATACATGTTATTGAAAGAGAGATCATATTTATCGATATTGCGCTGGCCCAGATCGCAGCCCTTGGAAGTGCTGTTTCTCTGGTAATTAATAATCTTGGCCTCAGTCCGCATAGTGATATCCACGAACATGATTCCAGGACATTTCTTGCATATGTCTTTTGTCTGCTTGCTGCAGGTATTTTTACCCTTCTTAAGAGCAAAAAAATCAAAATACCTCTTGAAGCAATTATTGGAATAGCATATGCTGTGGCAACCACCGCTGCAGTAATAATCCTTGATAAAGGAGCCGGCAGCGATGTACATATACACGATATGCTTATCGGATCTATTTTGTGGGTTTCGTGGCATCAGGTTTTCAGGCTTTTTTTAATTGTAGCATTAATGGGGGGATTCCATTATCTCTTCCGGAAAAAATTTAAAGGGATAACATTGTTATACCAGGGGAAAAAATCAAATATTTCCAATCCAAGACTCTGGGATTTTATTTTCTATTTCACCTTTGGAATAGTAATAGTCGAGGCAGTAAGTATAGGAGGAATTCTTACTGTGTTTGCATTCCTTATAATTCCGGCATCAACATCAGCATTATTTACAACCCAATGGACTAAAAGAATATCAATAGGCCTTCTAATCGGAAGCATATCTACAGTATTAGGGCTATATTTATCGTGGGTAATGGATATACCATGCTCCCCGGCAATTATCCTGTTTCTCGGAGTTTCATTGCTTATATCAATCATGTTAAAAGCATTATTAAAGCTTAAGGCTCAATAATTCAAATAATTGATGTTTTTTAGCAACCTCTATTATAATCTTTAACACTTGAATTATCTTTGCATGCTTCGAACAATAAACAATGAACGAATTTGATATTAAAGCCGCCGGCTGGGATCAGGATCCGATGCGCCGTGAAAGGTCGGAAGTTGTTGCTAATGGAATTAAAAATATAATACCTCTTTCAGGTGATATGATTGCTCTTGAATATGGTTCCGGCACCGGGCTGACAAGCTTTCTCCTGAAGGATCACGTGAAAGAGATTACCATGATGGATAATTCAGCAGAAATGGTAAAGATCATGAACAAAAAGATACTTGATTCGGGTGTTTGGAATCTCAAAACGTTATTCTTCGACCTGGAGAAGGATCATTGGAATGGGGGAAAATTTGATATTATCATAACACAGATGGTCCTTCATCATATATCTGATTATAAAAGTATTCTGAACAAATTCCATCAGATGCTAAACCCGGAAGGATATATAGCAATAGCTGATCTGTATAGTGAAGATGGTTCATTCCATGGTGAGGGTTTCAAAGGTCACAGAGGCTTTGATATTGAAGAATTTTCATCAGAGATCCGCAACATGAATTTTAACATTATATCTGCCAACAAGTGTTTTTCCATAAATAAAAGAATCACAGGAACAGCGATGAAACAATTTGATTTATTTTTGCTGATCGCAAAAAAATTGAACAAATGACAAATTAGCTTGTTTGATTATTACTTTATAATCATATTCTTTTATTTATGGAAATAACACTTGAAAACGGCAAAG
>CAZKWD010000156.1:0-5633 GCA_964556175.1 uncultured Rikenellaceae bacterium | reverse complement strand
TAAGAAATATTGCAGATTATATAGGATCAACATCAGGACTGATAAATTTTACAAAAAAAGATGATGGTATTTGTTATATTGTTGCAACAGAACCCGGGGTTATTCATCAGATGAAAAAGGAAAATCCTGAAAAAGAATATATTCCTGCACCGGCAAAAGATTCAAAATGCGGATGCAGCGAATGTAATTTCATGAAATTGATAACAATAGAAAAAATATATAATTGCCTGAGAAATGAAAAACCTGAAATATTTATAGATAAAAATATAATAAAAGATGCCGGAAAACCGATTAAAAGAATGATAGAGATATCAAAAAAACTTGGTCTGTAAATAATGAAACGATTACTTAGCATATTTATAATAGTTTTTGCCGGGATAAATGTAAAGGCACAAATAGATGTAAAAATTAAGGATGGCTACCATGTGTTTAAGTATCCAAACGGCGCTGTTTCAAGTGAAGGAATTATAAAAAACGGAAAACCTGACGGATTCCGGAAAAATTATTATGTAACCGGTATAAAAAAATCGGAAGGCAGATATACAAACTTCATGCTTGACAGCATCTGGCTGTTCTATGACCAGGTTGGTGATATGACAGATAAAATAAGTTATCTGTTCGGGAAAAAGAACGGATACTATTATAAATACAAAAAAGATCCGTCTAAGGGTCTTTACATTTGGTCAAAAGAGCTTTTTGCCGGAGATAAAAAGGAGGGAACGGCATATGTATATTTCCCTGACGGGAAAATAAAACAGACATATATCTATAATTCAGGAAAAAAAGAGGGATTATCAAAAGAATATGATAAAAATGGTAATATCATCACTCTTTTCGAATACAATAATGATTTTCTGATAAGCAGGGAGAGAATAAACAGAACAGATAATAAAGGCCTGAAACAGGGAGAATGGAAGGAGTTTTATCCGGGTGGAACAATAAAAACGGAAAAAACCTATAAAGATGATCAGCTTCACGGTTATTATAAAGAATATGACAAAAAAGGAATGCTTGTTCTTACAATGCTTTATGACAACGGAGCTATTGTTAAATCAAGAGTTGAAGATGAACCTGATATAGAGATTGTTAACAGGCATGACAGCAGCGGAAAACTAATTTACAGCGGACCATACAGGAATAATGTCCCTGTTGGAGTACACAGGGAATATGGTGATGACGGAAAAGTAAAAAATGCATTTATATACAATGATAATGGATTATTAATATCAGGAGGTATTGTTGATGAATCAGGGAACCTGAACGGTAAATGGAAAAATTATTACCCTGATGGGCGTATTAAAGCTGAGGGATCCTATAATGACAACAGGCGTACCGGCTTGTGGAAATTCTATAATAATTCATCAAAAGTAGAGCAAACAGGATCTTATAATAACGGAAGGCCTGATGGTTTATGGCAATGGTATTATAATGATGGATCTGTCTTAAGAGAAGAAGAATATTTCCAGGGCTTTCGTGACGGATTATATTCCGAATATGCAAAAGATGGAAGTGTTATTGTTACAGGACAGTACTCTGATGGAGAAAGAAATGGCCTCTGGAAATTCACATCAGGGGATTATACAGAGGAAGGTAATTACATCATAGGTTTAAAAGACGGACAATGGAAATCATATTATCCTGACGGAACCCATAAATACAGAGGATATTATGTGCAGGGAAATCCTGACAAACAGCATCTTTATTATTATGAATCAGGCAGGGTAAAGGAAACACAATATTACCAGATGGGAATACGCCAGAGAACATGGAAAAAATATGATGAAGAGGGAAACACTGTTTTGACCATTACATACAGGGATGATGTTGAAGTAAGCATAAATGGTATAAAAATTAATCTTCCGGAAAGCGACATCAAGCTTATAAAATAGTTACTTTGCTTCATGGAAGAGAATTTCAATATCAGGAAAGAAAATATTTATATTGCTGACAGGGAATTTGAAAAACAACTCAGACCATTATGCTTTAATGACTTTAAGGGGCAGAAACAGGTAATTGACAATCTTATAGTTTTTGTAACTGCAGCAAAGCAAAGAGGAGAATCTCTCGATCATGTACTGCTGCACGGTCCTCCGGGACTTGGCAAAACGACTCTTGCCAATATTATTTCCAATGAACTCAAGGTAAGCTTACGTGTTACATCCGGTCCGGTACTTGATAAACCGGGCGACCTGGCCGGCCTGCTTACAAACCTTGAAGAGGGAGATGTGCTTTTCATAGATGAAATACACCGTCTGAGTCCTGTCGTGGAGGAATATCTCTATTCGGCAATGGAAGATTTCCAGATAGATATAATGTTAGATAAGGGGCCAAGTGCAAGATCAGTACAACTTTCCCTAAATAAATTCACACTCATTGGTGCAACAACACGGTCAGGTCTTCTGACCAGTCCTCTGAGGGCACGGTTTAGTATAAAATTTCACCTGGAGTACTATAATCACGAGGTTCTGACAGGAATAGTGAAAAGATCAGCCGGAATAATTGAAGTAAAAATTGAAGATACAGCAGCAGTTGAGATAGCAAAAAGAAGCAGGGGAACACCACGGATTGCCAATGCTTTATTGAGAAGAATAAGAGATTTTGCCCAGGTAAAAGGCTCAGGTAAAATCGATCTTGAAATAACTAAATTCGGGCTTAATGCACTGAATATAGACCAGTATGGACTTGATGAGATGGACAACAGGATACTTTCTGCCGTGATCGATAAATTCAACGGAGGACCTGTAGGAATAAATACAATAGCCACAGCCGTGGGCGAGGAAAGCGGAACCATTGAAGAGGTTTATGAGCCGTTCCTCATTAAAGAGGGTTTTCTTAAAAGGACTCCTCGCGGCAGAGAGGCCACAGAACATGCATACAGGCATCTGGGAAAGATACCGGGCAATAAAACAGGCTCTCTTTTTTAAAAATTAAGGTAACTATCAGTTAAAAACATTACTGATCTTAAAAAGCACTTTTTTATTAAGTATCATGATTTTTCTGCCGTTGAGCTCTACAAGCTTGTCTGACTTGAATTCAGAAAGAAGCCTGATAACTGATTCGGTAGCCGTACCAACAATATTTGCCAGCTCTTCACGCGTGAGAGATATCTTCAGGTAATTCTGATCGTCCAGGCCAAAATCATCAACAAGAAGGAGAAGAATCTCTGCAAGTCTTTCCCGGACAGTTTTCTGTGCAATATCGGTAATAAAGGAATTTGCTTCGCCAAGCTCATGACAGGCTAACTTAAGAAGCTCGTGGGCATAAACGGAGTTGGTTTTTACAAATGAAATAAGAATATCAGAAGGAATGAAACAGACCTGGCAATCTTCAATAACCTTGGCAGTTGTACATGCCGGTTCGTTGCTGAGAACACTGCGGTAAGCTATTATATCTCCAGGTTTTCCGAAACGTATTATCTGTTCCTTACCATCAAAACCAGTCTTGAAAATTTTTATAATACCGCTGTGTATACAATAAAATCCGCTTATTCTGCTTCCCTCGTTATATAATATTTCTCCACGTTTATATTGACGAAAATCCTTCTGAAAATTTATAAGATTGACCTCATCAGGTGTAAGATGCCTGAATATTGCACCTGTTTCAGCTGAACATTTGTCACAAAGCGGAACCGGAACCTCTTCCTGTTTCATTTCTTTATCAATGATTTATATAAGCGATTAACAATAAATTAAATATAAATGTTCAAATTATTAAAAAGAAGTTCTGAATTGTTCCAAAAACCTGATGTCATTTTCAAAATAGAGCCGAAGATCATTAACCTGGTATTTTAACATGGCAGGTCTTTCAATTCCCATTCCAAAAGCAAATCCTGTATATTTTGTGCTGTCGATATTGCTTGCCTCCAGTACTGCAGGGTGGACCATTCCGCAACCCAGCACCTCAAGCCACCCGGTATATTTGCAAACATTACAGCCACGGCCTCCGCAGATACTGCAACTGATATCCATTTCTCCCGAGGGTTCCGTAAAAGGAAAATATGAGGGCCTCAGGCGTATTTCTGTTTCTTTACCGAACATTTCTCGGGCAAAGAAAAGAAGCGTCTGTTTCAGATCGGCAAAAGATACATTTTCATCAATATAGAGACCTTCAACCTGGTGAAAAATACAGTGAGCCCTTGCGGAAATAGCTTCGTTGCGAAATACACGACCGGGAGAAATTGTTCTGATAGGCGGCTGCTGGTTTTCCATCACACGAACCTGAACGGATGAGGTATGTGTACGCAACACAATGTCGCGTGGATCAGAATCTTCAGAAGATAATCTTGAAATATAAAAGGTATCCTGCATATCCCTGGCTGGATGCTCGGGCGCAAAATTGAGCCTCGTAAAAACATGATCATCATCCTCGATCTCCGGTCCTTCAGAAACTGTAAAACCGATACGTTCAAAAATGTTTATTATCTCATTTCTGACTATGGATATGGGATGACGTGTTCCCTTTGGCCATGGATAAGAGGGCCTTGTCAGGTCGCTTGTAACTGAAAAAACATCAAATGATTGTAGTTCCTGCTGGAGTGTGTTAAATCTATCCTGAGCCTTCTGTTTCAGTTCATTAAGCTTGCGGCCCACCTCCCTTTTACTAGAAGCAGAAATATTCCTGAACTCTACAAAAAGATCTGAAATTATACCCTTTTTACTGAGGAATTTGATACGAAATAATTCAAGCTCTTCGTTGGTTTTTGCCGAAAATGAAGAGATCTCAGTCAAAAGGCGGTCAATTTTTTCAAGCATGAAAATGAAGTATTAAAAATCAGGAAATTATTTTTTTACTATTTTCATTTTTAGGATCTTAATATCGCTTAAGGGTTTATCAGACTGATCGGTTTCTGCTTCTGCAATTTTGTCAACAACATCCAATCCTGAGACTACCTCGCCAAATACTGTATAAGTACCATCAAGACGCGGAACTCCGCCAGTCGTTTTATATACCTCGCGCTGATCATCGGGTATTTTATAAAAGCCCTCGGTAGAAAGGTAAGCAAACATCTTTTCTGATGCTTTCTCCTGAACTTCGCTGTCGGAAAGATGAACTCCTGATAACATTGCACTGTCAGAAAAATGATGTATATATTTGTTGAATAATGACTGCCTGATATTGTTGTTTATCATTTGCTCAGCCTGGTTAAGTTCCGCATCAGTAAATTGTTCGCCTTGCACAATGTAAAAATGAGTACCCGAGGATATCATTTCCGGATTGATATTATTACCCTCACGAGCAGCTGCCAGAGCCCCCTTTTTATGAAAATGATGCTTGAGAAATTCAGAGGGGATGGTATAAGTATTAAGAGAATCTGCAGATTCATCAATAGGAAAACTGCGTGTTACGAGATCTCCGGCCTGGATCATAAAGCCTTTGATAACACGATGAAAAGAGATGCCATCATAAAAACCCGAATTGATAAGTTTGATAAAATTATCACGATGAAGAGGGGTATCATCATAAAGACTTAATTTAATATCACCCAGCGTTGTTTTCATAAGAACTACAGTATTCTCATTACCTCCGGGGGCATTGCAGGAATTAAAAAGAAAAAGGAATAATAATGAAAATATCCTGATACTTGATTTGTTCATGAATATTGGATTTTGGTTAATAACTTGCTGCAATTCTGA
>CAZKWD010000155.1:0-5673 GCA_964556175.1 uncultured Rikenellaceae bacterium | reverse complement strand
GATATCTGTTACTATCCCGACAGTGGTTCCCTTTACAGAAACTGATACCCCCGGCATAGCCCCCTCTCCTTCTACAGAAGAGATCACAGTACCAGAAATAGTCTTTTGCTGGGCACTTGCTGATAAAATAAACCCGCAAAAAACTAAAAACATCAAGAGAAATTTTCTCATAGCTTGTAGTTTAGGTTAATAATTAATAAATAGTGAGGAATACTGAGATTCCTTTTACTGTCCATAAAATGACTGTGTCACTTTAAGAATCTGAAATTAAACAAGGTATTCCATGATTAACGGGATCAATCAACGGATTGCATATTCGGGTTTATGAATTGCATAAAATGATTTCCGGATTATTTTTAGTCAATCCTTGAATTGCTCCTGTTTTATCTCTTTTTTGCGTATTTTTGTTACCTTACCAAACAGATAATTTTAATCCCATTAATGGCCGGCTTTACACACTTACATGTTCATACTCAGTACTCTATATTGGATGGAGCTTCACGTATTTCCACGCTTATCGACAGAGTAAAATCGCTGGGGATGGATTCACTTGCAATTACCGATCATGGCAACATGTTTGGTGTTAAGGAATTTCATAACACAGCCACAAAAAAGGGGATCAAACCGATAATAGGCTGTGAAATATATGTTGCCAAACGATCTGTCAAGGATGTTACCGGGAAAGAGGATCGTTCTGGGGATCACCTGATACTGCTTGCAAAAAATCTTACAGGATACAGAAATCTTATCAAGCTTGTATCTACTGCCTGGATAAAAGGCTTTTACTATAAACCCCGGGTTGACAAGGAATTGCTGGCAAAATACAACGAGGGACTAATCGCATCTTCAGCCTGCCTGGCAGGCGAGATACCCGATGAGATCCTTAACGGCACTATAGACGGAGCAGAAGCTGTACTAAAAAGTTACCTGGATATATTTGGAGATAATTTCTACCTCGA
Source organism: uncultured Rikenellaceae bacterium (assembly GCA_964556175.1). Classification (GTDB taxonomy): domain Bacteria; phylum Bacteroidota; class Bacteroidia; order Bacteroidales; family VadinHA17; genus LD21. Next base: position 4,714 of record CAZKWD010000155.1, on the reverse strand, counting down.
AGTTCAACGTCACGAAACATACGATCCTGATGCTGACAAAACTGTATTTCCCTTGCAGCAGAAAGTTATTGAGGCCATTAAGAAACTGTCGGTAAAGTATAATGTAAAGCTGATAGCTACCAATGATGTGCATTTTATAAATGCTGAAGATGCGGAAGCTCATGACAGGCTTATCTGTATTAACACTGTGAAGGATATTGACGATCCCAATAGATTGAGATATACAAAACAGGAATATATAAAAAGCGAGGAGGAGATGAGGGCTATCTTCAAAGATATCCCTGAAGCAATTGACAATGTTTCTGAGCTCGTAGCAAGTGTAGAAAAGTATAAGCTTGATCATGAACTTATCATGCCTGAATTTGAGTTGCCCGAAGGTTATACTGACAAGGATGAGTATCTCAGGGACCTCACTTACAATGGAGCAAAAGAGAGATGGGGAACTCTTACCGGGGAACAGACAGAAAGAATCGACTTTGAGCTTGAGACCATTGCCAAAATGGGATTCCCCGGTTATTTTCTTATCGTTCAGGACTTCCTTAGAGCGGCCAGGGAAATGGGTGTTTCGGTAGGCCCGGGCCGTGGTTCAGCTGCAGGTTCTGCCGTTGCATACTGCCTTAAAATAACCGACATTGACCCTATCAAATACAGACTCCTTTTTGAACGGTTTCTTAATCTTGATCGCATCTCGATGCCCGACATAGACATCGACTTTGACGAGGATGGCAGGGAATCCGTTCTCAGATATGTAGTTAATAAATATGGGCACGACAAAGTTGCCCATATCATCACCTTCGGTTCTATGGCTGCAAAAATGGCAATAAGGGATGTCGCCAGGGTTCAGAAACTTCCGCTCCCCGATGCCGACAGGCTGGCCAAATTAGTACCCGAACGACCTGGTGTAACTCTTGCACAGGCTTATAATGAAGTACCCGAACTGGCTAAAGAAAGGGAATCATCAAATAAATTGATAGCCACTACTCTCAAATATGCTGAAGTGCTCGAAGGCTCGGTAAGGCAAACAGGAGTGCATGCCTGCGGAATAATTATAGGGAAAGATTCGCTGGATGATCATATTCCCCTGTGTACAGCCAAAGATACTGACCTATATGTAACACAATACGACGGGAGTCATGTGGAATCTGTGGGACTTTTGAAAATGGATTTTCTGGGATTGAAGACTCTCTCAATAATCAGGGATGCTGTTGAGAATGTAAAAAAATCGAAAGGTATTGATATAAATATAGATGAATTACCTCTTGACGACAAGAAGACTTTTGAATTATTCAGCAACGGCGAAACAACAGGCATCTTTCAGTTTGAATCAACCGGAATGAAAAGATACCTGAGAGACCTTGAACCCAACAGGTTCGAGGATCTTATTGCCATGAACGCTCTCTATCGTCCGGGACCTATGGAATATATCCCCAAGTTCATCAGGAGAAAACATGGCCGGGAAAAAATTGATTACATGGTACCTGCGATGGAGAAATACCTAAGCGATTCATATGGTATTACGGTGTACCAGGAGCAGGTTATGCTTCTTTCACAGGAACTTGCCGGATTCACCAAGGGAGAGGCTGATTCGCTGCGTAAAGCCATGGGTAAAAAGAAGAGATCTATCATGGACGAGATGAAGATAAAGTTCTTCGAAGGTTGCAGGGAAAGAGGATACAATGAAAATATGGTAACCCGGATATGGACCGACTGGGAAGCTTTTGCACAATATGCTTTCAATAAATCACATTCTACCTGTTATGCTCTTATAGCATATCAAACCGGCTATCTGAAAGCTCACTTCCCCGCCGAATTTATGGCTGCTGTATTGAGCCGGAATATCAGCGATATAAAAAAGATCACCACTTTTATGGATGAGACCCGGCGTATGGGAATGGATGTTCTTGGTCCGGATGTAAATGAAAGCTATGTTAAGTTCACCGTTAACAAGGACGGGAATATCCGTTTTGGCCTGGGTGCGATTAAGGGAGTTGGAGAAAGCGCTGTGCTTCAGCTTATTGAAGAGAGAGAACCCAATGGCCTCTATAAAGACATTTATGATCTTGTGGAAAGAGTGAACCTTAACTCCATAAATAAGAAAACCATGGAAGCAATGGCAGTTGCTGGTGCATTCGACTGTTTTACAGGAATCACAAGATCACAATATTTTGCTCTTGACACAAGAGGTTCAAGTTTCATTGAAAGCCTTATTCGGTACGGAAACAATGCCAAAACAATTAAAATGTCAAGCGGGCAGACTCTTTTTGGCGACAGTGTCGGTTTTGATATGATAAAACCCGAACCTGCAGAATGCCCTGACTGGCCCAAACTTGAAAAACTAAACCGTGAAAAAGAGGTCATCGGCATTTACCTTTCATCACATCCGCTTGATGATTTCCGGCTTGAGATAAATACTTTCACAACAACAACACTGGCAGAACTTCAAAACCTCAGGGATTATCTTGACAGAGAGGTTATCGTGGCCGGGATGGTGACGGAAACAAAAAACGGAACCGGAAAGAATGGTAAGCCATACGGATCTTTCATCCTTCAGGATTATACCGACTCTTTCAGATTTATATTGTTCGACAAGGATTATATCGATAACAGCAAATTTCTTACTGCAGGCTATTACCTGCTCATAAAAGGAAGGGTCCAGAAAAGAAGATACAAGGATGATCAGTTGGAATTCAGCATCAGGAATATCAATCTTCTCTCAAGTGTAAAAGATGAGCTTATCAAGTCTGTTACATTGAAGATCGATATTGAGAATCTTAACGAGGAGATAATAAATGAGCTTATAGATCTTATCCGGGAGAATAAAGGCGAAACAGAACTGAAATTTCTGTTCCTTGATAAAGATGACAGGATATCACTCCCGATGTTTTCCAGAACAATCAGGGTAAGACTTAATAATGATCTTATTTCCTACCTTGACGATCATCCCGGTATTGAATATAAAGTTAATTAACTATATTTACGGCCGGCATTTTATTAATATCAAAAACATAATAATATGGCTTTAGAGGTAGATGATAGGAACTTTGATGAAACTGTTATTAATTCTGAAAAACCCGTTATTGTTGATTTCTGGGCTGAGTGGTGCAGCCCGTGCAGAATGATAACACCAATCATGGAAGAGATATCACAGGAATATTCGGATAAAGTAGTGGTAGCAAAATGTGATGTTGATAATAGCCCTCAGATTACTCTCAAATATGGTATCAGAAATATACCCACGGTCCTGTTTTTCAAAGACGGTAAGGTTGCTGACAAGCAGGTAGGTGCTGTCCCGAAGAACAATTTTGTAGCCAAGCTTAATGCATTATTATAAGAAATAATTCAACTTATCATGGCCGTGCAGACAAGCTGTGTTTTTGCCTCTTCAAGCAGCAGGGTGAACAGCGAATTTGGATTAGCTGCTGCAAAGCTGGGATCACTTCTGGCACAATCAGGAATGGATGTTGTTTACGGAGGCGGAGGAATAGGCCTTATGGGAAAGCTTGCTGATGCCGTAATTGAAAACGGGGGGAAAATAACCGGTGTGATACCGTTGTTTATGAAGGAAGAGGGCTGGGGTCATCATGGTTTAACCGATATGATAATAACACCCGATATGGGAGAAAGAAAGAAGACATTGTTTTCAATGTCCGATGCCGTCGTGGCACTACCGGGCGGAGTGGGAACACTTGAAGAGCTGACAGAAGCCATCACTCTCAAACAGCTGAGTCTTTTTAACGGACCGGTAATTATCCTTAATACACTTGGGTTTTACCGATCATTTTTTGATTTCCTCGATAATATGATTGATACCCATTTTCTGAGGAGTGAGCATAAAGGTATATGGGAAATAGTAAATACTCCTGAAGAGGTTATTTCTGCACTTAACAGGAAAGACAGAGGTAATGAAGAATGGCGTAAGATTGCCAAAATCTGATCAGGGGATTCTTGTCCCTATAAATATAATATCATCAACCTGTGGGAGATCTCCCTTCCAGTCGAGTATCTCCTTTTCAAGCCTTTTACGCTGTTCTGCCACAGGGAGATTCCAGATTTCCGCAAGCAGTTTTTTAACATTCCCCGACTTATATTTTTTTTCCTCAGCAGTACCAAACTGATCGGCATAACCATCGGAGCACATGTAGATCATATCACCCGACCTGATATCAACCTGCTGATTTGCAAATATCTTTTTGGCTTCTATCGATGACATACCTATAGGGAACCTGTCGCCTTTATATGTTATTACCTCTCCATCCCTTACGAGGTATAATGGATTATAGGCACCTGCATATTCGAGGGTAGATTTTTTCCTGTTGAAAGCTATCAGGGCAAGGTCCATACCATCGTTTATTGTCTCTTCCTTCCTCTGCATCAGAGCTTTAACAACTTCAATATTCATCTGGTCCAGGATAGCTCCTGGTCGTATTATTCCATATTCGCGAACAACTTTATTAAGTGAGTTATGACCGATTATCGACATAAAAGCACCCGGTACGCCATGGCCTGTGCAATCGACGGCTGCTATGAACTGAAGGTCGCCGTTATCATACATCCAGTAGAAGTCACCGCTTACAATATCCTTGGGCATATAGAGGACAAATGTTTCATGGAATGAATCCTCCGGCGGCAGCATGGCACGCTGAATTCGTTCTGCATATCTTATACTGGCTGTAATATCGCGGTTCTTCTCCTCAATCTCCATGCTTTTCTGAAC
>CAZKWD010000154.1:0-5721 GCA_964556175.1 uncultured Rikenellaceae bacterium | reverse complement strand
GATTGGTGAAAAACAGCATATCGTTAATAAATGAATATGAGGCAGATACAAGGTAATTGCCTCCAATACCTGTATTTCCGTTAAGTCCTGCAGATACTATAAGAGGATAGCTGGTATTCTTGAGCGTAAAAAGAGTTCCATCGGAAAAAATGAACGGGTTCTCGTCAATGATTCTTTGAGGAGCATTTACTTCAAGCCTTCCATTCAAAGCTGCAAAGAAACTGACATATTCGGGAACAATACTGAATCCAAATCTCACATCCGGGTAAAAATGAAACTTTGGAGAGTCTGTAGTATCCTTATCAATAAGCAATTGAATACCAGCTTTGAAATTCCACTGCTGAGTGCTTTTTTTCAGAAAAGGACTAAGTGAGACAATATATGTTGATCCCTCGTAAATATAACCTGAGGGAAGGTACAAATCAAACTCTGCTCCGGATCCTACATAAAACCCTTTAAATGATTTTGCCATAATCCCATCCACTCCTGCATGGTGCTGAAAGAGATCAGATGTGTTAAAGAAAAAATCATAGTCAAGATTAAAATCATAGGTGAAGCTCGTTGAATCGAGAGTTATTGATGAAAATGACAGATTCGCACCCGGATTATAATAATTGAGCCTTATGTCTTTCTTTTCAGGTGAATAAGTTAAACTGGGATCATAGCCGTATGCATACCTTGTTTTCTGTCTGAAGTCAAGAGCTCCTTCAAGAAGATTTTTCCTGAAGAATTTCTTACCGTACAATGAAGCGTCATTATCCATATAACCTGCAAAAACCTTTTCATCATTCTGCAGCTTTACCTTCCCGTTTGTTGAAAAATGCCGTGCATAAAAACCGATGGCTCCTTTTTTCGAACGCTCATTGGTTATGCTCAGTTCAGCAAAAGGGGTTATATAATTGCCTATTCCTATTTTCACATAACTTTTATAAAGCCTTGGCAGCGGGTCAGGAAGCAAGGATGCTGCTTTGATGGGACTGATCGTATATTCCGGGAAAAAGGGTTTGGTTGTGATCTGATAAGTAAAGTCAGGCCTGATCCCTGCAGTATCATTCATGGCAGGCAGGTAACTCCTCTTTTTAACCAGTGAAAGGCTTGGTTTATAGGGATTATAAAGGGTAACCTCCCGTTCAAGGTCCTGCTGATCATTCTGTGCTGAAACAGGAATTGAAACCAGAAGTATAATGAATTGTATCAGGAGAATTCTTTTCATTACTAAATGGATCATTTTAGTTATTATTCTGATCAAGGGCATCCAGCCGGGATCTTACTTCATCAAGAATGCCATCGTTATCTATTGTATAGTAATCTTTCAATCCCAGAAGAGTTCCGCGTGCCTGCAGAATATCACCCTTTTTCACACTTATATCCGAAAGAAGCAGGAAGACTCTTGCCATCCAGTACTGATGCGGAGTATTCTGGTCAATGAATTCAGCTGTAACCTGTTCAGCCTCTGTTAGTTTATCCTGCCTGTAAAGCAGATCAGCAACCCTGTATTTTGACTCCGCTCCCTCCTCGCTTGCGACTTCCGTTGATGTTTTTCTGAAGTCATTCAGAGCCTCACTGAAATTATTCAAACTATAATTTGCCTTGGCTCTCATAAATATTGCTTCCCGAAGCAGCTCTTCAGGAATATTTACTGTATTATTTATCTTATTTGCAGACTCTATTGTTTTCTGCGCATCACCAAGCTGGTAAGAAGACCTCAGCTCACCTCGCAGAGATGTAATCCTGTTCTGGGGATTGACTGCCGCCTTCTCAAGCATTTCATAATACTTAAGTGAAGAGGAATAATCTTCATTGCTGTAGCAAATCTCTGCTGCTGCTGTAAGCGACTGTTCGGTGAACTGGTTATTCGGAGCTTCAGCAACTGTGGCATAGATTTTCAGGGCCTCATCATTATATCCTGTCGATCTGAGGCATTCGGCAATATAAAACTGTGCATTTTGCAGAAAGATCCCGTTCGGAAATTCGCTGAGATAATTTCTGAACACCTCCGTTGCCCTGGGATAATTACCTGTTATATACAGGTTTTCACCTGATGTATACAGGAGAGAATCCTTTTCTGCCAGGTTAACATCTCCATATCCCTGAAGAGTTTTGAGGTATGCAAAATAGGCATCTACATCATTTAGTTCTATATATACATTTTTCAGTCCCGTAAGTGCACTTCGCGCCTCAGGTGTCGATTTATAGTTTTCAATGACCTTTTTATACTGAGTAACAGCTTTTTCGTTCTCGCCAAGGTTATAATAGAGCAGGCTGAGCTGCACCATAGCCCTGGGTACAAAAGTAGTTGAACCGTATGATGTTATTATTTTATTAAAATCAGCTTCCCCTTTTTTGAATACATCCATCACCACATATGCCCTGCCTCTTTCGAATATGGCATTAGGGACATAAGGGGAGGTCGGGTATCGCTCCGTAAGCAATGTCAGTACCTCTGCTTTCCCATTTTCATCGTTCATAAGACCGAGAGAAAAACCTTTCTGAAACATTGCATAATCAGCATCTGTCCTGCCATAATCAATTACCTTATCATAAAAGGTTATTGCATCGGAATATCTTGTTGTTATATAATAGCAATCGCCTATTCTGTTTCTGGTATCTGCCATTACGTCGGGATTAACACCTGTCACATCATATTCGAATGTTTTCAGATGTGCCAGTGCACCTTCAAAATCCTGTAGATTGTAAAGTGTATAGCCGAGGTTATACCTGACAAATCCATACTCTTTCACCAGCATTGAGCCGGGTACAGCCATAAAAGCTGTATAGTCGGCTTTGGCATCTTCGAAGTTGCCAAGCCTGTAATCTGCCTCACCTCTCCAATAGAGTGCCCTGGCTTTCAGCTGCCTGTCATAACGTTCGTATTTTAGCGATTTATCTAACATATCGATTGCAGCATCTAGCTCCATATTCCTGAAAAGCTCAAGTCCCCTGAAGAAGGCAACTCTCTGGTATGCCTCCTCCAGCCTTGGATCTTTGCTGCTTATCCTGTCGAGGGAAGCAAGGGCAGCTTTATAGTTCTTCGCCTGTAAATAAGTGGATATCAAGTAACTGTAAACCTCTTCTATCCTTTCCGATCCCGGGTATTGCTCTATATATCTATGAAAAGAGGCTGTAGCCTCTCCAAAGGGAGAGTAAGATGTTTCATAGGTGATCTTTGCATAGTTAAAGAGGGCATCCTCTTTAATCTTTTTATCAAAATCGAGCTTTGAGGCTTCCGAGAATCCGAACTGAGCACGTTTCTTATCTCCCTTTTGAAGGTAGCAGTCGCCTAGGAGAAACCATATATTCTGGCTTATCCGATCATTTCTTGTTCCTATCTCCAGAAATAACTTTATTGCTTTATCTGTCTCTCCCGTTTTATAATAGCAGTACGCAAGCTGATATTTATCTTCCCTGCCGCTGATTATTGTTCCGGTGGCAAACTTTTCCAGCCAGGGCAATGCTTCTGTATAATTCCCCTTATTGTAATGAGCATCGCCAATGAAACGGTATAGCTCAACAGCTCTGTCCTTTCCGGCTGATGTGATAAGGTCGGGAGCTATTTCAAGGATCTGGTCATAGTCTTTCTCAAGATAGAGTATCTGTACAATATAAAAAGGTACGACACTACCGAATGTCTCATCATCCCTGAGTCTTGAAAACCCCTCTATAGCTGTCTGATACATTTCCTGCTCATAGGCAATATGGGAAAAATAATAGAGGGCAGGCGGGGTATATTCCGTATCGATATCCTTTATTTCGGAGAACATCAGGAGTGCCCTGGATTTATCGCCCCTGACAAAGTGTGAATATCCCAGTCTGAAAAAATACTCCGGCAGTTGTTCCGGGATTAGTTCCTGCCGGTTAACCTCTTCGTAATATGTTATTGCCTTTCTATAGCTCTTATTCTGGTAGAAATAATCACCCAGGATCAGCCAGGCTTCATTAATACGCGGGCTTTCAGGATGTGTTTTTATAAAAATAACCATCCTGTATTCAGCATCGGGGTTGAAGAGGTTTAGTGCAGCAACGGCCCTGTAATATTCAGCTTCAACCGCCTCCAGATTGCCTGTATTATCTCCGGTCTTAATGTATGTATCAAAAAGCTTAATAGCGGCAGGATACTTTTCTTTATTAAAGAGTTCCATACCTCTTTCAAAATCAGACGTCAGCTCCCTGCCGGCAAAGGAGACCTGTGAAAGTGCCTGACTGCAAATAATTAAAGCAAGGCCTAGAGTAAAAATATATCTGATCCTGTTCATAAATTATTCCTTTTGGCTTTTTCTCTTTCCGGTCTGTTTCTTTCCCGGATACTTTATTACTGATATAATAGACTAATAATTAGCTATATATAGCACATATCACCTTAACAGACCAGTTGTAAAATTACAACTAATAAACGCCTGCAGCCGGCCTTTATTATTGATTTTATCAACATCCAAATGTTAGTTATCAATTCTTTCCGTATTTTGCGCTTAAAAACCGGGAAATGCAGGAAAATCTTCCACTGGATGTAATAATTGAGCTAAAAGATTGCCTGATATGGCAGCATGATCACCTGGTCCTGTCGAATGTGAACCTCACTCTACGGAGGGGAGAGTTTATGTATCTTGTAGGCAGGGTGGGCAGCGGAAAAACAAGTGTGATAAAAACGCTCAATGCCCAGATACCCTTGAAGGAGGGTACCGGTGTTGTGGCAGGATTCAATCTGTCAAAGCTAAGGAAAAAGGATATTCCCCTGCTGAGGAGAAAACTGGGCATTGTCTTTCAGGACTTCCAGCTATTGATCGACAGGACGGTACATGACAACCTTGAGTTCGTTTTGAAAGCCACCGGATGGAAAAACAAAAATGATATCAATGCCCGTATCGGTGAGGTACTTGAAAAAGTGGGACTAGGATTAAAAGGTTACAAGATGCCTCATCAGCTCTCAGGAGGAGAGCAGCAGCGTGTTGTAATCGGCAGGGCGCTTCTGAATGATCCCGATATTATTCTTGCTGATGAGCCCACTGGTAATCTTGATCCTGAGACATCAGAGGGTATAATCAGTTTACTCCTGGAAATCAGTAAAACAGGAAGAGCTGTTATTGTTGCCACACATAATTACACAATTCTCAAGAGGTTCCCCGCCCGAACCGTTAAGTGCGAAAATGAAAAGCTCATTGAGGTAGACAAGGATGAGGAGATAGAGCTGGATACGCTATAGGCAGAGGGCAGAGGGCAGAGGGTGTCCATCCCTAAATAAGGTTGACAGATTTAACTTTCTTTTTTACTAACTGACAACATATTTCTTTTGGTTTATATTGGGAATTTATATCTTTCTTTTTGGTATTGTTCCCTTTGCTAAATATCTTTTCAAAGCTTCTTTTTCCTGGATTTAAAGTTATTAATTGTTTTGTATCCATTTTTTACAAATATTTTGTCAACCTATATCAGGGACGGACACTCTGTGCCCTGAGCTCTGTGCTTTCTAAGAACCGCTGAGCGGTTCCATAAATACTTGATAATAGGATATCCCCTTTAGATAAAGTCGGATTGCGGATTTCGGATTGCGGATTGCGGATTTTAAAAATTCACAATTAAATATTTCTAACTAAACTTAATTTCCTTTCCAATCACAATAGATCAGTTAGCAATTAAAAGATCTGATAAAAATAATTATGATAATAGTTATATAACTACTATTTTAGTCATATATTTAACAGCTACTCTTCTTTTAACACTATTGGC
>CAZKWD010000153.1:0-5752 GCA_964556175.1 uncultured Rikenellaceae bacterium | reverse complement strand
ACCTTGAAACGGAGAAATACAGCAGCATCCTTTATGCAATACAGAAAAACAGCGAGCATCCCCTGGCAGATCCTGTGGTCGTTTATCTCGAGAATCATGAAACTATACGTTATTCTGTTCAGGCTCATGTTGAAAGCTTAATTGGGATGGGAGTAAAAGCAGTAGTTGATGAAAAGGAATATTATATAGGCAACAGAAGGCTTTTAAATGAATTTAACATTATTGCTGATAAGGAACTGGAAGATTTCGCAGGGAAATGGCTGAAAGAGGCCAATACGGTTTCCTATTTTACAGATGCAAAGCAGGTTCTTGCAGTGATATCGATCACCGACAAGCTCAAAGAGTCTTCTAAAAAGGCTGTAAAACAGCTGAATGATATGGGAATTGAAATTCATATGCTGACCGGCGATAATGAAGCAACTGCCAGATCAATTGCATCAGAAGCAGGTATCATAAGCTATAAGGCTGAGATTCTGCCGCAGGCCAAGCACGATTTCATAAAACAACTTCAGAGCCAGGGAAAAATAGTCGCGATGGTTGGTGACGGGATAAACGATTCACAGGCTCTTGCACAGGCAGATGCCAGTATTGCAATGGGAAAAGGTTCAGATATCGCCATAGATGTGGCAAAAATGACAATCATTTCATCTGACCTGACGAAAATACCACAGGCTATAAGGCTTTCCAGATACACAGTCAGAACAATAAAACAGAATCTGTTCTGGGCATTTATATATAATATAATAGGAATACCCGTGGCAGCAGGAGTTTTGTTTCCGTTCACAGGTTTCCTGCTTAATCCCATGATCGCCGGAGCAGCAATGGCCCTCAGTTCAGTGAGTGTGGTAAGCAACAGTCTCAGGCTCAGGTATAAATCCCTTTAGCAGATTTTTTCTAACTTAGCAGTAAACAGGATTCTGTTTTTGTAAAAAATCAATTTTTACTTTTTATGCCATGGCTTTATCCAAATCAGCATCTGAAAGAGAATTGAATACGATTATACTTATTAAACCAGATAAGGAAAGGGGATTCCCTGTAATGAAAGCACTTGATATCAGAGCTTCTGTTCGTGAATGGTCATCACAAAAGCTTAATTTACAGGACCTTTCTGATCTATTATGGGCCGCCTTCGGTATTAACAGACCTGCCGAAGGTAAACGAACAGCCTCATCATCAATGAATTCACAGGACATTGATGTTTATGCCTTCCTTGAGGAAGGTATATATCTTTATAATGCACAAAAACATACTCTTGACCCGTTTGTGGCAGGCGACTACAGCGATCTGCCCGGTAAAACAGATGCTCCTTTGAACCTGGTTCTTATTTCAGATATCTCAAGATTCAGGGAGGGAACAGAATCTATGAAAATCGGATGGGCCAATATTGGCTGCGGAATTGTATCCCAGAATATTTCATTATTTTGTGCAGGGACAGGGTTAAAAACCCGCCCCAGGGCCAGTTGTCCCGGTGCCAATAAAATAAGGGAACTTCTGAAACTGAAAGATACCCAGCATATTCTGCTGAATCACCCGGCAGGTTATACAAAATAATAGAAGGTGTCTCAAAAAGTTGAATTTACCCCCAACTCCCGCTAACGCGGGACAGGCTCCCCAAGGGGGGCTTTATAAAGTATTGACTATAAGCAAGTCCCCCTTAGGCCCTATGTGTAATTAAGTCTTATCTGTTATACTAACGCCGGGCTTTAGCCTGGTGTTTGCTGAAAACATTTCCTCCAGGATTTTAGTCCGTAATTTTTTCAAAAAAAGTTTGCATTTAATAAAATTATGTTTTACTTTTGACCAACTGGTTAAACTAAATGGTTTATTTATCTGGTTAAATCAAACGGTTAATTGTCATGACAGAAAAGGATAAACATACCGAGGAAAAGATATTTGAATCGGCGACTGAGGTTTTCATTGAAAAAGGCATGGATGGAGCCCGCATGAAAGAGATAGCTGAACATGCCGGTATTAACAAGTCACTTCTTCATTATTATTACAGGACAAAGGACCACCTGTTCAATGCTGTCTTTGAAATGATCGTAGGACAGATGTTCAAAAAGTTTGCACCTATACTTGATAAAAATCTGTCCCTGGAAGACAAGATCAGGTTTTTCTTCAAAGAGCACATAACATTTCTCGAAAAAAATCCCAGGCTGCCGGGATTCCTTATAAACGAACTACACCGGAATCCGACCAGGATTAAAAGGCTCATTCAGGGTATTGACATAAATAAATTATGGAGCACACTGGAGGAACAGCATAAGGAGGAGCTGACAAGATACAATATCACCAGAGAGACAATACCACAGCTTATGACCTCTATTGCTGCAATGAGCGTTTTTCCTTTTATAGCCAAACCAATAGTTGCCAGTATTATGGAAAAAATGGGATATGATTTCAATGAATATATTGAAGAAAGGAAAGAGTATGCGGCAGATTTTGTTATCAATGCTATAAATAAGTAAGAAATAAACAGTGAAAAAATGAGATATATGAAAAAAAGAATCTTGATTCTGTTTATATTAATAACCCCTTGGATATCAATTGCTAAAGGCCAAAAGATCTTGACGCTAAGAGAGTGCTATGATAAAGCAGCTGAGTCCAATGCACTTGCGGGAGAGAAAGATGCCTATTCATCAATATGGGAGCTAAAGGACAAGAATCTTGTCAGGGGGTGGCTGCCCACTATCGATGCCAATGGGAGCTTCATTTATAACTCTTCTGTCATCGATATGACTGATGCACTTGGATCATTGCCTGTTCCCGGAATTGCCGACCTGATAAATCCCCTTCCCCACGAACAGTATAAATTAACACTGGAAATAAACCAGATGATTTATGACGGTGGCGCGATAAAGGGGACGCGGGCTCTTGAAAAAGCAGGTCGCAGCATAAACGAAAAACAAACTGATACTGATATATACAAACTGCGGGAGCAGATAAACGGTTTTTATTTCAGCCTCTTGCTTATTGAGCATCAAAAAGAGCTTCTGAACAATTACCTGGAACTGGTAAACAAGCGTATTTCATCAATGAATTCGGCTCTTGCCAGCGGTGTGTTATTAAAATCGGATATTGATGTTCTTGTTTCTGAAAAGATAAAGCTCGGGCAGCAGCTTAAAGAAAATGAGATAAAGGAAACCACACTATTAAAGATTCTGACAGATCTTACAGGCGCTGAGATCGATGCTTCAACAGAATTTGTTCTTCCATCAATAGCAGTGGAACAGGAAGCAGAATTATCGCGACCTGAATTACATTTATTCGACCTCAGGAAAGAGCAGCTTGACGCTTCCCTGCAGGTAATACAGAGCAAGAGAATGCCAAAAGCATTTGGCTTTGCAACCCTTGGTTATGGAAATCCTCCCGGAAATAATTTCTTTAAAGATGAATTTGCTTCTTACTATATTCTCGGGGCCGGTCTAAAATGGAACATTTTCGACTGGAATAAAGCAAAGAATGAAAAACAGGTAATAAATCTTCAGCAGGGGATAATCGATAACAGGAAAAACGATCTTACTGAAAATCTTAAAAGACTCCTGGATGCAAAACAGGCCGAGATAACAAGTCTTAAATCTCTAATTGAATCAGATTCAGAACTGATCAAAATAAGGAAAAAGATAACTGCCTCAGCTGAATCACAGTACGAAAACGGAACCATCACCATTACTGAATATATGAATGAGATGAATTCAGAAAAACAGTCCCGGATCAATCATGAAATACATAAAATAAACCTGGCAAAGACACAGGTGGAATATTATAACATAAGTGGAAAGGAGATTGAATAACATGAAAACCAGATCATTAATAATCATCGGAGCACTGCTGACAACCGGCTGCGTGAACAACGCTGATGAGGCAGATGCCTATGGTAATTTTGAGGCCACTGAGGTGTTTGTCTCAGCTGAAACAAGCGGCAGAATCCTTAAGTTAGATGTAACAGAGGGTTCTGAAATTGACAGGGGAACCGAAATTGCTCTTATCGACACGACTCTGTTCCATCTGCAGAAAAATGAGATCAATGCAGGAATGAGAAGTGTCAGGACGCGCATTAATTCAATAAATGCACAGAATGACATTCTTAACCAGCAGATCGAAAATCTGAAAATTAACATTGCCAGGATTGAGAATATGCTGAAGGATGATGCGGCAACACAGAAACAGTATGATGATCTCGCCGGGCAGGTTGCAGTACTGCAAAAACAGATTGCAGCCAATAACACCCAGAAAGCATCAATAGCTGCAGAATTGTCGGTATTTGAATCGAAAAAGGCAACTCTTAACGAACTGCTTAAGCGAAGCAGTGTAAAAAGCCCTCTGGAGGGGACTTTAATTGAAAAGTATTCTGAGGCCGGGGAGATGACTACAGCAGGCAAACCACTGGTTAAGATCGCTGACCTTTCACTGATTAAGCTTAAAGTGTATGTCAGCGGAGCCCAGCTGGGAAGTATTAAAACAGGCGGAGAATGCACTGTAAGGGTAGATGATGGAAAGAAAGGATACACTTCATTCCCCGGGATAGTAAGTTATATTTCAGAAAAAGCAGAATTCACTCCGAAGATCATCCAGACAAAAGAAGAGCGTGTTACGCTTGTTTATGCTGTGACAATTGATGTAAAGAATGACGGTACAATGAAATCAGGTATGCCGGGAGAGGTGATTTTCTGAAAATGATGCAAAAGATAATTGAATCATCGGCCATAGTAAAGAGTTTCGGGGAAACGAAGGCCCTGGAAGATATCTTATTTTCAGTAAATGAATCTGAAATATTCGGATTCATAGGTCCGGACGGAGCAGGTAAAACAACTCTTTTCAGGATAATTACCACTCTCCTCCTGCCCGATGAAGGAGAAATGAGGGTTATGGGACACGATGTCGTAACAGGTTTTAAAGAGCTTCGCAAAAATATTGGATATATGCCGGGACGCTTCAGTCTTTACCAGGACCTTTCAGTTGAAGAAAATCTTAACTTCTATGCAACAGTATTTGGAACCACGGTGAAGGAGAACTATGACCTGATTTCTGATATCTATTCACATATTGAACCATTTAAAAAGAGACTTGCGGGAAGACTTTCGGGAGGGATGAAGCAGAAGCTGGCCCTGTCGTGTGCACTAATTCACAAACCCGCATTGCTTGTCCTCGACGAACCGACAACAGGTGTTGATGCTGTTTCCCGGTCAGAATTCTGGGATATGCTGAAAAAGCTTAAACAGCACAATATAACAATAATAGTATCAACACCCTATATGGATGAAGCAATGAGGTGTGACAGAGTGGCCCTCATCCAGACCGGGAAGATCCTTTCGATAGATTCCCCGGTTAAAATAAAGGAGGGTTTTTCACGGAAACTGTTCAGGATAAAAACCAGTCAGAAATACAAACTGATAAGCGTGCTACGCAAGTACCCCGGAGTTGTAACAGTTTATCCCTTCGGTGATTCGGCACATGTAACCTTCAATGATGATATCATTGATGACTCTCTAAGTGAATTTCTGTTTAAGGCAGGAATAGATGATACAGTTATTGAGGAATCTGAAGCCGGAATTGAAGACAGGTTCCTGGAACTTATGGAAAAAGGCACAACATAAAAGATCCCCTCCCTGGAGAGCCTGCTCCGCGATAGCGGAGGGTTAGGGGTGGGTTATAGTAAACAGAATGACAACCAACATAGTAATATCGGTAAAGAACCTGGTGAAGAGGTTCGGAAGCTTTACTGCCAACGATAATCTTAATTTTGAGGTTT
>CAZKWD010000152.1:0-5820 GCA_964556175.1 uncultured Rikenellaceae bacterium | reverse complement strand
TCTTTACCAGATCTGAAGATTGACGGAGTGAATATACTTCCCCTCATGCAGGGCGACAAAACAGCCTCACCGCGACACGACTTTTATTATTATTACCAGAAGAACAGCCTGGAAGCTGTGCAGCGTGACCACTGGAAACTGGTGCTCCCGCATAAAGGCCGTACATACAGGGGTTTAAAACCCGGTGCAGACGGATGGCCAGGACCAACAGGTACGGAAACAGTTGAAAAAGCAGAGCTGTATGATCTGCGCCGTGATCCTGGTGAATGGTATGATGTCGCCGCTTATTATCCGGAAAAAGTAAAAGAGCTGGAAATACTCGCAGAAAAAGCAAGAGAAGACCTGGGTGATGATTTAACAGATTCGCCCGGGAATAACAGAAGAAAAGCAGGATTTATAAGAAAATGAATTGATAAATAAAAACTTACACTAAACTGTAGTATAAACTAACTTCTATGAATAGAAACATAAATATCACTGCCGCTCTGGGACTCACATATCTTGTATCTTCATCGTTGAATGGTCAGTCATCCGATGATAAGCGTCCGAACATCATCTATATCATGAGCGATGATCATGCCTTCCAGGCAATCAGCGCATATGGCGGCCTCCTGAAGGATCTTGCCCCTACACCTAATATTGATCGAATAGCCAGGGATGGCATGCGGTTTGACAGGTGCCTGGTAACAAATTCAATATCAGGCCCATGCAGGGCTGTTGTGCTTACCGGGAAATACAGTCATCTCAATGGCTTCCTCTCCAATGAAGCCAAACAATTTGACGGATCACAACAGACATTTCCCAAATTACTGCAGAAGGCAGGTTATAATACCGCTATAATTGGCAAATGGCATCTTGGATCTCAACCAACAGGCTTCACTCACTGGGAGATCCTGCCCGGACAGGGTAACTATTACAATCCCGATTTCATAACCGGTGACGGTACACACAGGGAAAACGGTTATGTGACGGAGATCATTACAGAAAAATGTATCGAATGGTTAAATGATGTGAAAGACTCAGGAAAACCCTTCATGCTTATGATGCACCATAAAGCACCACACAGGGAGTGGCAGCCCGGACCCCATGAGCTGACACTCTATAACGATGTCACTTTTCCTGAACCGGAAACCCTTTTTGATGATTATTCAAACAGGGGCACCGCTGAGAATACACAGGATATGACAATCGCCAAAACAATGAGAATAGAGGAGGACCTTAAGCTGTATAGCGACAGAAGCAAAATGAGAAATACCGGTCTTAACAGGTTAACACCTGAGCAGCTTGCAGCATGGGACTCTGTTTATAATCCCATGATAAGAGAGTTTTACGGGGCAGATCTCACAGGCGACTCTCTTACCAGTTACAAATACCAGCGCTATATGCAGGATTACCTTGCATGCATCGCTGCAGTGGATAAGAGCGTTGGGGAGGTGCTCGATTACCTTAAGGATAATGGACTCAGCAATAATACTATTGTTATCTATACCTCCGACCAGGGATTTTATCTTGGTGAACATGGCTGGTTCGATAAAAGATTTATGTTCGAAGAGTCGTACAGAACACCTCTTCTCATAAGATGGCCCGGAGTTGTGGCATCAGGAACCGTTAACAACGACATGGTCTCAAATCTTGATCTTGCCGAGACCTTCCTGGATATTGCCGGAACAGATGTGCCGGATGATATGCAGGGGAGGAGCATGGTACCGATCCTGAAGGGTAAAACACCTTCAAACTGGAGAAAAGAGCATTACTATCATTATTACGAATACCCGGGCTGGCATATGGTTAAGCGACATTACGGCATAAGCACCGAACGCTATAAGCTCATTCATTTTTATTATGACATTGACGAATGGGAGCTATTCGACCTGCAATCAGATCCGCAGGAACTGAAGAACGTATATGATGATCCTCAATACTCCTCAGTGAGAAAGAAACTTCACAAACATCTTGTCAGACTGATGCAGAAATTAAGCGACAGTGATGAACTTGCAAAACAGTTTCTTCCGAACTAAACAGCACTTTTTCTAACTGAAATAGTGAAGGTATTCTTCCAGGTTGTATTCTTTACATAATCCACGGAACTCTTCAAGCAGCGGTTCGTTAAACGGCACACCCTTATTTTGTCTTTCCAGCCATATGAAATGTTCCTTTTCACCGGCTGTATAGATCCTGTCCTGTCCCGGCATTCTTTCAGAGCCTCTTAGTTCACGCAGTATATCTCCGGTGCTCTTTTTAAAATCATCCGGATCGGTAAAAGCACTAATATCTATGGCAATGAAGAAATGTCCAAGAGAATAGGGGATTTTTTTGCCGTCTTTCACACCCAGAATCATCTTCATAAAAGTACCCTGCTGCAAGGCTGAAGAGAGTATCTCTACCACAGTGGCATAACCATAGCCTTTATATCCGGCAGTCTCTTCGCCAATACCGCCCAGGGGAGAAAGTGCTGCACGGCCGGCAATCAGATCCTCAAGTACTTCATGGGAATTGGTTTTGCTTTCACCATTTTTATCAATCACCCATCCTTTTGGCAGCTCTTTTCCTTCACGTGCATAGAGCTCTATTTTTCCCCTCTGGGTGATTGAAGTTGCACAGTCGAGTAAAAACGGGAAAGGTTCATCGCTGGGTATCCCATAGGTTAATGGATTGGTTCCCAGCATGTTTTCCACACCAAAAGTCGGAGCGATTGATGGTCTTGCATTTGTCCCGGTAATACCGATCATATTTTCGCGTACTGCCATCAACGCATAATATCCTGCAATACCATAGTGTGATGAATTGCGGGCAACTACCATTCCCATTCCGTATTTCCTGGCCTTTTCGATAGCAAGATTCATAGCATTGAATGATATAACATGGCCCATACCATCATGACCATCGATCACAGCTGTAGCGGGTCCCTCCTTAACAATAGTATATTTGGTAACCGGATTCAGTATACCAGCTTTAATACGATCAAGATAAATGCTTTTCAGACGATTTACACCGTGAGAATCAATGCCAAACTTATCGGCCTGTATCAATACATCACGAATTATCTTCGCATCTTCTCGCGGGATGCCGGCTTTTACCATAGCATCCACGATAAATTTCTCAATCACTTCAAAAGGAATAAATTTACGCTCCATATTTTTCGTTTTTAATTCATCATATTGTTCAACAATTGATTCTAAAAATACGAAAAACATATTTAAATCAAAGGATAAAAATATTCCTTTATACCATCGTACCGTTATACTACTATACCACTATACCATTTATAACGCAAACCAGTAAGAAAACTTCAGCAGAAAAATATTATGTGGTACGATATCGAACAGATCTTTCATATCACTTCCATAAGAGAAAATACCGCTGGATGCGCTGCTTGTCCTGCCCTGTGACCATACAAGATAGAGTACTGAACCGGGCAGGTATTCCCATCTTACCACAAGGTTTGACCGGAACTGCCGGAAATTAAAATCAGGATTCCCGAATAAATAATCATTTATTCCATCTTGATCCTCATCAATATTATAGAGATTGTTTTCGCTGTCATAAGTTATCTCAGAAGATTCGAAAATTCTGTAACGATCACTGAAGTTATCTCCCTGGGGATCAGTTATTTTATTAAAGTTTGTGTATTTACCTGCCGAAACAAAGGGCTGTCCGTAATATTCAATGGTCAGCTCCGGATTAATGGTATAATTTAATCTGAAGGTAAGACTCAAAGTCTTCATGTCAAGCTCACCGAAAAGGTATTCTGAATTGCCATTGGTATAGGTTGTTGTGACATACTGTAATTTACTGTTCTGTATTATGTATTCAGGTTCAATGGATACAAGCATTGAATTCATGGGCCTGACTTCCAAACCACTCCAGTATGCCTGGACACAACTGCTTTTTTCAGCACCAAGATTCAGATAATTACCAATGGAAAATACTACTTTTTTTGATTGATCAGTACCAAGGTTTAAATTAATTCCTTCGCTTCCGGGACTGATAAATGAGGGACCACCTCTAAGCAAATTTATAGAAGTACTTTTGCTTTGATGTGTAAATGATCCATTAAGTGACCAACGGTTTTTAAACTGTGTATTGAAGTTCATGTTTGTATAGAATGATAAAAACTCTCCTGAGAAATTCCAGTACATCCAGTAGTTAGTATTCAGGTAGAAATTGTTAAAAATTGCAAAGGGATTTCTTATATAATATGCTGCCCAGCTCCCGTGATAAATAACATCTGAGTACCTCATATAACCTACATCATTGAATTCCAGTCCCGGAGAGCGAAGGGTAACACTTGACTCAAACTGAAGTTTTTTCTGGCTGCCTCTTCCAAATTTAACAGTACCTCCATAGCCAGCGAGAGATGTAGCTGATGAATCTACTGACAGATAATCAGCATCAGGTCTCTGGTAATATCGCGCTGAAGATCTTTGTAAATTGATGATCGCTTCCTCATCTCCACGTATATGGCTGAACTCTGCATTCCCTGCCATATACCATGTTCTCTCTTTCCAGTTATGCTGAAAATCTATCCCTCCTGCATATGCATCTGTCGGAAGATAATTCATTGCCGGATTTTCAATATCCCTGTTTACCGCAGTAATTATCCCGCCAATCACTGTTTCTCCTTTGTTGAAATCCTGCTGGAGCCGTCCAACAAAGTAGTTTGTGAAGGGTTCAACACTTTCTTTTCTCCGTGTTCCTCCATTGTCGATTTCAGCTTTTTCATTGGCAGTGACACTTTCCAGTATTCCGATCGATAATCCTTTTCTTGTCTTTCCTGATAGTTTTGCAGCTCCTAGTATCGTTGTTGCATCCGGTATATCAACATATTCTCCTGAGGCAAGGGAGGGATAATTATGTGGATATCGGCCTATCCTCCTGGAATAGAACAGGTTATCTGATTGCATATTATGTATCGTTATAGACCGGCTGGGGGTGAACTGGTAGATATTTTTTCCCTCGATAAAGAAGGGCCGGCGTTCGGAGAAATATGTTTCGAAAGCAGTCAGGTTCACTTCTGACGGATCAGCTTCAACCTGGCCGAAATCGGGATTTATTGTAAAATCGATTGTAAGGTCATTTGTTATTCCAATTTTTCCATCCAGACCAGCCGAATATCCACTCGATTTCCCGTCAAGGAATGGATTGCCTTCTTCTTTTTCAAACCTTTCAAGTTTTGCCAGGGCATATGGCATAAGTTCAACTTTTCGCTCCGGTTTGATATTCTTTATACCATGCAATTCTCCAAAAAGATGGACATAGCCCGGTGCACCTTTGGGAATATACTGCCATCTTGACCGTTCCTCCAGTCGCCAGATATGTCTCATTAACTGAATACCCCATACCTGTTCATCTTTCTTACCGAACCTGAGCTGGCTGAAGGGTATTTTCATCTCTGCTGTCCAGCCTTTATCATCAATCGAAGTCTCAAGATACCATACAGGATTCCAGCTGTCATCCCAGTTATTTCCATTCTGCGTTATCGCTTCATCACCCTTTGCCCCTGACGCCATGGCGCTGAAAGAAAAGGCAGTCTGCTTGTCGAAATAGCTGTCAATGTTTATTTCAACCATATCTCCCATAAAATAATCCCTGCGAGACATTATCCTGCTAATCTTGTCAGCCTCAGTATCGAAAGCCCTTATAAGTACGTAGAGATAGTCATTATCATAGAGTATCTTAAAGGATGTCTCCTGTGAGGGTGGTTTATTCTCTTCAGGATGCATCTGGATAAAATCTCCTCCCCATTCAACAAGGTCCCAGCATTCATCATCCATAAGGCCGTCTATCGCAGGGGCTGTTTCAGTATACTCAGTTGTATAG
>CAZKWD010000151.1:0-5857 GCA_964556175.1 uncultured Rikenellaceae bacterium | reverse complement strand
TATGTTCGTATATCTTTGTTGCATTATCACCTGCAATAACAATATCCAGGTCTCCGTCATTATCATAATCTCCCCAGGCAGATGCACTGTAGCCGGCACCTGTAAGTACTATTCTTGTCTCTTCAGTAAATGCCTGGCTTTGAAGATCTGAGGCTGTCAAAAAGAAGATTAGAAGCCCCGGCAAGGTAAATCGGAGTAATAGAGTTCTCATAACATTAATTTTTAATGTTCAAAAGAATAAGAAATCTGATGGAATTCATATTTCTTTTTTCTTTTATATTTTATGACTTCCGCTAAGTTTGAGAATCAGCAACGGTTATCAATAGTTAAATATAGTAACTACTTCCTGAAAAAGAAATCGCCGTTTAATTTATTCCACTCTGTAGGCACCTGTGCACCGTTACTTAATTTTCTTACCTGTGCCCGGGTATTCATGAAGACACTCAGTATTGATTGCGGAACCGCCATCTGTTTGACAAGCTCCTCTGTGAAGAGCCCGTTGGCTCCCTTACCGTCAGCGGCAGTGGCACCTTCAGAAGTGGCAAAGGCAATTATCGTCCCGCTTGAGAATGACATTGCCCTGAAGCCTGCATCTCCTCCCCTTGCCCATGCAGTATACGGATTATTCCGGCAGGCATCAAGGATCACAATGTTGGTATTATCCTGATACCTTTCGAATTCCTCTACAATAAAATCAACCTCTATGGCTTCAAATCTACAGTCACTCTGTTTTTCAAGGAGGGCATCTGTTGGTATCAGGTAGTTCTTACCATCCACCTGATTACCGTGTCCTGCGTAATAAAACAATGCAATATCATAATCGGGCAGTTTCTCATTGAACTCCCTGATAGCATTCATCATCTCCTCTTTATTTGCATTAAGTTTCTTTATGACCTCAAAATTCAACTCTCTCAATGTTCCCTCCATAAGGTTAGCATCATTGACCGGGTTCTTAAGAGTTGTTCCGCTAGTATATTCTGCATTCCCAAAAACAAGGGCGAGTCGTTTTTCGGTAAATGCAGGTTCCAGCTTGATCACTCTTTTTTCAGATGTTGTGCTGCCTGCTATATTTGTTGCTATGAGGAAGACGCTGTTATCACCTTCCTTTAATACTACCGAACCCTGCCAGATGTAATTACATTCACCGGCAGTTGAAGGCTGGAATACATTGTCCTCAGAAAAAATAGTACCATTGACGAGGAGTTTGATTGATCTTAAATCGGATTGTGAATTAATACAGGCACCTATGGTTAACACTTCGGTGTTTACAATAGTATTTGGTGATTCAGGATTTGACCAGTTGATTTCCGGAGATACCGCAAAAGGATTAGTGAAAAATCTTGTTTCCGATTTTGTTGCTCCCTCGCTGTTGGTTGCGACCAGATAGATTTGATTCTCACCCGGACCGAAGTTCAGATTTTTTTCTATCATGAAGCTTCCGGTTTCATCAGGTACAAGTTTTATATCTGTTTCCCCCTTTGAAACACCGTTCATGTATAACAGCACTGATTTCAAACCTGAAGATGATTTCACTTTTGCTTTTACCGTAGCATTAAAATTCTGGAGAGTTGTACGACTCCCTGATGGACTTGTCCATGTTACTACAGGTGCTCCGGATGTTATGTCACCTGCAGCTTGTTGTTCAACATTTGCAGCACTGACAGGAAAATCGACTGTGAAATAACGCTTGTCAGAGGAAGAGGAGCCACCAGAGTTTGAAGCTTCAAGATAAATATTGTTCTCTCCCAGGTCAAAATTTATCTCTTTTTCAATAAGGAAAACTCCCGGCTCATCGGGCGATGGTTTCATTTCAGGATAACCATATGTAACTCCATTCAGATAAATTACCACTGATTGTATACCTGATGGTGAATTGATCTTTGCTTTTACTAAACTTGAATTTGCTGACTTAAGAGTAGTATTTGCCCTTGATGGATTTACCCATGCAATGACAGGTGCCGGAGGTTTGACTGTTTCAGTTGCGACATTTTGTGGAGTAGTCTGAACATTTTCAGCCAGCAAAGGAGCTGCTTTGGTTTTAAATTCAGTAACTTTTAAATAATCCACTGAAATCTCTGAGTTGGTTCCTACATTGAAACCAATCTGATTCCCTTCGAGTTTAATACTGCTGAACTGAGCTACAAGTGATTCATTAGCAAAAACATAATATACACCCCCCACATTCCTGATTGTCAGCTTATTGTAATCCTTTGTGACCTTAAAACTTCCTGTTCCTGAAAACAATTTTTCGACTTTCTTTCTTTTGGATGGTGTATCTTTCAGTACTTCGAGTG
Source organism: uncultured Rikenellaceae bacterium (assembly GCA_964556175.1). Taxonomy (GTDB): domain Bacteria; phylum Bacteroidota; class Bacteroidia; order Bacteroidales; family VadinHA17; genus LD21. Next base: position 3,563 of record CAZKWD010000151.1, on the reverse strand, counting down.
TATTATTGTCAAAAAGCTCTACACGGTAATGGTCATATTTATCGTTCATGCCAAATACCAGAGCTCCGGTTCCTTCGATAATTTTCAGAGAAGCCTCAATCTCAAAATCAGAATTTGAAGGAATAGTAACCGGTTTATAAGAAAGACCCGTTGAAGACTGATAGTTCTTACATGTAATATTATAATATCCATTATCAATCTTTGCACTAATCCATAGATTGTCTGTTATCCATCGGTTGGTATTATTACCGAATTCATCGGAAAACAACAGGTTTTTTTCCGCAGTATTATAAGCCGTATAATCCTGCTGCCCCCAGGATGATTGTCCCTGGATAAACATAAGACTCAACAGCAGGAATCCAATCTTTGTTTTTATTTGCTTTTTCATTTGTCAACAGTTTAAATACCACCTTATTGTATTTTTTACAGATTCTATTTTAAATTTATGTTAATTAAACCATGAAAATACGTATTTTTTTTGATTTTTCATCATATATTACCGGGTTTTTGACCAACAAACCATTTCATGGTTTGAATAACCATAGTTTAAGTGATTAACATATATTATGTATAACCAGAAAAAAATCCCGGTACGTGCCATTGTGCTGATGTTGATTTTTATTGTCGTTATTCCGCTTCTGCCAATTATAATATCATGGCGGTGGAACTGGTGGGAGGCCTGGGCATATGCGGGTATCAGCATACTGGGTTTCGCGATAAGCCGGATGCTGGCCGCACGGCGTCATCCCGATATTCTGGCTGAACGGGCCAGGTTTTTGCAGCATGAGGATGCTAAGCCGTTTGACAAAATCCTGGCTCCTCTGGTAGGTCTTGGCGGAGGATTAATACCTATTACTGCAGGATTGGATGAGTTATTTAATTGGTCGGGAGGATTCAGCCTGCAACTTAAGATCATTTCACTTATCCTCATTCTCACAGGATATGTTATTGGTTCATATGCTCTTATTGAGAACAGGTATTTTTCAGGGATGGTCCGCATTCAAACTGACCGTGATCATCACGTTATAACAGGTGGTCCTTACCGTTGGGTAAGACATCCCGGTTATTCCAGTTCTCTTTTAACCTACATAGCCATACCTTTTTTTCTTGACTCCTGGTGGATTTTTGTACCTGTGGCTTTTTTGATAATTTGTCTGGCCATCCGTACATATCTGGAGGACAAAACATTACAAAATGAATTACCCGGGTATGCTGATTATATAAAAAAAGTAAGGTATCGCCTGGTGCCTGGAGTGTGGTGAGAGGGGATTACTCTCCGCCAACCGGCGGATCGCGATCCCTAGGTGGTACCAGGCAAAGCCTAATTACTCCCGTCCGCCAACCGGCGGACGGGAGTAATTAGGCTTTGCGGAGAGAGGGGGATTCGAACCCCCGGTACAGTTACCCATACGGCAGTTTAGCAAACTACTGGTTTAAGCCACTCACCCATCTCTCCAATATTTTAGCCACCTTTGTCCTCCGTATCCGCCTCCCGATAGCTATCGGGAGGCGGAGGGATTTTTATCGGAGCGCGTCAAAATTAGGAAATAGCACATTAAGTGCAAAATAAATTCCCTATTATTTCAATCCCTCGAAAATATCAACTACCTGCCTGAAATTCTCCAGCGTCTCCTCATCAAAATCGGATATCTTGATCACTCCTGTTTTAACTTCTGCAAGAAATTTTGAGAACAGGAAATTACGGGGCATTTCTTTTTCCTTTATGTAGTCTGAATTAGCAACTGTTATGCCCTCGCGGCTTTTTAAAATATGGTTCTTGAAATCGAGAGTGGATAAGAGATCCTCAGCATTATAGAATAATCCGGGCAGACTTATTATCATGTTCCTTCCGCTGCTGTCAGTTTTAAAGACTGTCTCCTTAAGAAGGTCATGCATCTTATTCTCCTCTTCATTTTCAAACAGCAATACTGCAAAATCGAGTCCCCACCCCATGAGAATATTACATAGCAATGGTATTGAAGAGACATTCGTGGAAGGAATAACGCTTATCTTTCCTTTGAAACCGGTCAGGATAAAAATCGCATTTAAAAAATAGAACGAACCTGTATCATTTACTATCAGGTTGATCTTTTTTGATGAGAAACCCTCATTGGCAGCCGGATTGCCCAGTATACTCTGAAGCGGAGAGAGGGTATCAGGAGAGGCTGTAGAAAGTTTTAAAGGATCAAGTATCCGTGTTGCGCTTCTCAGGTTGTCGAGATCATCTCTCTGAACCGCCAGAACACGGTGAAGCTTGCTTACCTCTACAAGATGGGGGGAATGAGTGGTATAGATCACCTGAATCTTATCCTTTATGTCTTCAAACACTTTAAGTACATCCTCCTGTGCTCTTGCATGAAGGCTTACTCCCGGTTCATCTACAAGCAGGATCATCTTTTTATTTATGTTTGCTGCTGCCTTCAGTTCCATATAGAAAGAGAGGAACCAGCGAACCCCTCTGCTTCTCTGCTTGGGATAAAGTCTCTCTCCCTCATCCTTGATCCAGAATTCAAGATAAGGTTTGCCTGACTTTTCAGCATAGGATGCACTGTAATGATCCAGCTCAAACTGAATGTTTATCTTATTGTTGCGTCCGATAGACTGTTGCCAGAAATCCTGGAAATTACGTGTTAGCATGTGATTGAGATTCTCAATCTTCTGCTTCAGGATACGGCTTGAAGGCTGCTGGAAAAATGAATAATCGAGCTGTGCAATTGAAAGGAAATTCCGGGCTGCCTTGTAACCTTCCACCTGGTCGTTGCCGGTTACAATATCATCCATGTCTATCCGGTTGGGCAAAAGGCTGCCGAAGTCTTCAAACAGCTCAAAAACCGGGCAGTATTCGAAGTATTTCTTACCTAGTATTTCGCTGTTATATTGCGATTTATATGATTGAATTACCTCATTTACCTTTCTTTCCGCCTCTTCCTCTGAACTTCCTCCTATTATGTAACCCGACATTGCTATGTGCCTGTCGAGTTCAGATTTCTTCTGATCTCTCTCGCTACGGGTTTTCTTATAATCACTGAGAACGACCTTCCATTCCTGGTCATCCTCATCTTCAGCCGGGCGCATCAGCAGTGTCATCTTCTGGTGTCTCTCCTCAAGCTTGACTTCCAGTTCTGCCATGTGATTATCGAGAGAAATAAATTTCTCCATTAGTTTCTGCCATTTATCACCGGCTCTTTTAACCGGCTGCTTTGCAAGCAGCTCAGCAGATAGAGTTTCGTGTCTTTCCTTAATCTCCTTTAGCTGTTTCTTGAGATCGGTAGTTTGTTTGCTCTCATCGGAGCCTGGCGACTCAGATCTTTTCCCAAATAACCGGAATCTCTTTATCGTCATTTCTGCCGATTGCACCCTTCCCCTCGCTTCATTTTCCTGTTTGTTCAGCTCTGCAAGTTCCTTTTCATTTTCGGCTATAATACTGATTTCCTGTTCAAGCTTGACAGTAACGTCACCCAGGTATAGACGCCATGCATCTTCAAGGGAATCAAGATACTGGCTTATCTCACCGCTAACAACGATGACCGACGAGAGGTCAGCGATCCATACTCTTGTAAGTT
>CAZKWD010000150.1:0-5861 GCA_964556175.1 uncultured Rikenellaceae bacterium | reverse complement strand
TGGGCGCAATACTATGATAAGACAGAAGATATGGATGCCTGGGTAGGGACATTGCTGAAAGAACTAGAAGAGAGCGGTCTGGCTAAAAATACTATTGTGATATATTACGGCGATAATGGGGGAATCCTGGCACGCAGTAAACGTTTTATCTACGAGACAGGTACACAGATTCCCTTTATTATAAGGATCCCTGAAAAATATAAATACCTCTATCCTGCAAAAAAGCCCGGAGATAAAGTCGACCGGTTGATCAATTTTGTTGACCTGGTTCCCACATTATTAAGTATTGTAGGAGTGCCTGTACCGGATTACATGCAGGGAGATGCCTTTTTGGGGAACCAGAAGACAAAGGATACCGAATACACCTTTATGTCACGTCTGCGTATGGATGAACGTTATGATATGGTCCGTGCAGTAAGGGATAAGAAATATCGTTACATAAGGAACTATATGCCCTTCCGTATTCACATGCAGCATGTAGATTATTTGTTTAATGCCCCTTCCGCTCAGTCGTGGGAGGATGCTTTTAAAGCCGGCAAAACTAACGAGGTACAAAGCAGATATTTCCTTCCAAAACCGGTTGAAGAGCTTTATGATACAGAAAACGATCCATGGGAAATCAATAACCTGGCTGATGACCCTGAATATGCAGATGTTCTTGACAGAATGTGTAAAGCATTGGATGACTGGAGAATAGAAACAAGAGATGTGGGGCTTATTCCTGAAACTGAATATGGTAAACTGGCCGGCGATCTTCCGATGTATGACTATATGCGGTCATCATTATGTCCTTTTGAAAAACTGGTTGAAGCATCGGATCTGGCAGTTCTGGGAGGACCTGAGAACCTGGATGAATTTATTGGTTACCTGAAAAATGAAAACAGCGCCATTCGTTACTGGGGGGCAACCGGTCTGCTGGTCCTGGAAGAAAATGCCCGGGAAGCAATTCCTGATCTGCTTAAAGCTGCATATGATGAATCGGGTTCAGTGGCAACTCTGGCAGCCGAATCTTTAGACGGCCTTGGAGAAAAAGATGCTGCAGTGAAAGCTTATATCAATATTCTCAGCGATACAATATACTATAATATGACAGACCGTAATTTTGCACTTAACAGTATAGATGCCATAGATATTGAAAGCCCTGAAATGACTACTGCTGTGCAAAAGCTCTATGATCAACAGTCTGAAGGCGTGACAGGTTTTGCCCGTTATAATTTCTACGATGTGATTATGTCAGAGTACCTTTTAAAAAAATGGGGTAAGTAATTGTGAGTGATTGCTCTGATCTTCACCAGGTTTTAGTACTTGCGGACATATTGTTTTGAAGATAAATTATTTACCTTAGCTCTATCTTATTAAAACTTTCATAAAATTGAGATATTATGAAAAGGATAATTCTTCTTCTGGTATTCTTATTTATTGGCATCATTTCTTATGCTCAGAAAGATAAAAATTCAAACCAGGGGAAACCTCAGGATACTAAAATTACTCCCGGAGCATCAGGGGTAAAAAGAAGTATCGGATACAGGTTCAGTTCAATCACTGAAGTTGGTGATCCGGGTGATGGAGTTTTCAGGTATAATAATAAGAATATATCCTCGGTCACATATCTTATTGTAGATAAAAATGATATTAAAGGGGAGGATCAAACCAAATGGTACAGGACATGGGATGACACGACAGGTGCTACCGGCAGGGGACGACTGACCCTCGTTGAATTAAAAGGAGAAAATGTAAATGTCTTTGATGTTACTGATGTGTTTATTGATGGAAACGGTTATTGGAAGTTTCCGGTAAAGTATGTATCAGGCAAATTACCTGAAAATGATTCTGTTTATTTTTATGTATTTGAGCGAATAGCTCACTCTGGCGGACAAGGTAGGGATAAACAGGGGAAAGAGGTAGCTGAGGAGGCTGAAGATGTACCTGTAGTTGAAGAAGTTGAAGAGGTTGAACCCTCCTTCGCTGAAGCTTCGGAGGACAGGGAGGTTGAAGAGGTTCCGGTGGTTGAGGCGGCTCCTGCAGTTGTAGTAGCTGAGGTTCCGGCAGCAATTGAAAAAGCTCCGCCAATACTCGTAAATGAAGCTCCTGCCGAGGTTGTCAAGGAACCTGTAACCAAACCGCAGCAGGTAACGAAGCTGACACCTATTGACCAGGAGACAAAGACAAAACCTGTTGTACAACCTGGTGAGGTTACAAAGGAAGCACCGGTTACTCCGGAGACTATAACAAAACCGGTAACTCAACCTACGCAAGAACGGGTTACAAAACCTGTAACTACTGTTGCAGAAACAAAGCCGGTAATAAAGCCTGATCAGGAAACACGAACAGTACCGGCCACACAACCTGCTCAGGCCACGCAAACAACTGTTGGAACGGGCAGACGAACAATAACCTCAGATAAACCTGCAACCCAGCCATCACAGGAAACAAAGACCACCACTGTGGCGAGGGAAACCCGTACTGTACCTGCAACCCGTCCTTCGCAACCAACACAGACAAAACCAACAATACAGCCTGCGCCCACACCTGAACGCAAGCCTTTGCCTGAACCGGAACAGGGCCCTCCTGCACAGATCGCACTGCAACCAGTACAGGAGACTCAAAAAAAGCCGGTGACTCAACCAGCTCCTGAGAAGAAATATGATGATTTTCCTGTTGTTCAGAATTACTACGAATCATCCGGCGGCAGAAGTCATGGAAAATGTTACCGCGGCATTATTGAAATAGGTTATGCTCTACGAGTGAGTGAATATGGAATGAATAACTTCCGGTTCAACTTCATCAATGGATTCAATATAAGAAATACTTCAATAGGACTTGGAATAGGTGTGCGAAAATATTTCGATAAACCTGCAAATCACCCCGACTGGCATCTCGTTTCAAGTAATGTACAGATGCCTGTTTTTCTTGATATACGGACAAGGTTTTCATCAAAAACTTTTACCCCTTATCTTGGAATAGGTATCGGTAGTTCACAGGGATTTGACAGCGATACAACAAATAACAAGCCTGAAGGATTGTATTTTCATGCAACAGGAGGAATCTGGTTCAATATTTCCGACAGGTTCGCGCTCTTTGGTGGCTTTGCTTATGAAATGCAAAAGCTGGAATATGCGAATTTCTCCGATGAGATACCATACAAAAAGAATACTAACTCAATAAGTATTAATGTTGGTATTGCTTTTTAAGAATCTTCTGAAGGAAGAGATCCTCGTGAAGTAAATTTTAATTGTTATAGGGTTCAAATACTTTATTTAGTAACTTGATCGATGCCTTTATACCTTCGTCTTCACTTAATTTATTTCCTTCATATTCAACATCTATATATCCCGAATACTTTGAATCAGCAATTATTTGCATCATTTTAGCATAATCGATCTTTGTCTCATTTCCCTCTTCGTCAAAATCATAAGTTTTTCCGCTTACTCCCTTTGCATATGGCATTAATTCTTTTACTCCGCTGTAACGGTCATACTCATAGAAATTCCCGAGGTCCGGTAAAACTCCGCAGTTAGGTTTATTTACCTCCTTCATTATTTCAGCGAGCCATTTGCCGATTGAAGAGTTTCCTCCATGGTTCTTCACGATAACATTTATGCCGTATTCAGCTGCATAATCACAAAGTTTACTCAATCCGTCAATAGCTGCAGCCTGTGTCTGTCCCATAGTTCCCCTGCCGGCGGCATTTACTCTAATTGAATGACAACCAAGGAATTTTGCTGCTTTCACCCATTTATGGTGATTCTCAACAGCTTTTGTCCTTGCTGCAAGGGAAGTGTCTGCAAGATTTCCCTCACCATCAACCATGATAAGAAGACTTTTTACGCCATATTTTTCGCATGAGTCTTTTAACTGGGTAAGATATTCCATGTCCTCTCCCTTTCCCATGAAAAAAGTGGATACATATTCTACAGCATCAAGACCATATTCAGTCTTTGTGATACTCGGGAAATCGAGATTGGTGGTTTTTTTGCCCCACAATGCACGGTGCAACGACCATTCGGCAAGTGATATTTTGAATCTCTCATTTTGTGCAAATAAATTTACACTAACAAATCCTGCCAGCAGGATGGTGATTATTAAAGCTTTGGTTTTCATATCGGTGGATGTTATAGGTTAATAAAATTAACATTTGAAAATATAGTATGATGCAATTTATAAATTATATTAAAAATGTCAACAGAAATTTATATTTGTTCTGATACTTTGAAAGGATCAGGATTTAACATAACATTTTATGCCTTGTTTTAACTTTTAAGAGACTATTCTTGTTAGTATTATAAAATAGGGTCACTACAAATATTTTTTCGCTTACAACTTTTGCAGTATTTCCCCATCCAGACATCATCAAACTGGTTCATAATGGCCTTTACTATTTCAGGGTCAGTTGTAACGAAACCCGATTCAAAATTACGTGTGGTTATACTTTTTATGCCTAATCCGGCCCCGGTAAGATTAGCAGAACCTGAATAGGCAAATTTGCCATCGATAACAATAAGCTTGAAATGAACCCTCGGGCATAGTTGCCTCTCCATATTATCCCATAATAAAGGGTATTTATCAAAGCTTCTTCTGAAATTAACTCCAGGTTCTTTAGCATGTAACAGACGGATTGCCACTTTCTTTTTTAACAGAGAGTCAAGTACTGATAAAAAAGATTTAACGGTTCCTTTGTAATGTACATGCAGATCTTTGATGTCGGCCGTGCCTATCCACACAAAGGAGGCTGCTCTTACAACAGGTTCAATGACTTGCTTATATAATTGCTCGTTAGTTATAAAATTTGTACTCATGTTCCAGCATACTTTTGGTCAGCGTTGCAGCACATTTTGCCTTGCCTGCAACATTGTTATGTGTGGATAAAAGGTAAGTATAATTGAACAAACTAAAAATTATTATTCTCTGCAAGGAGTCTTTTAATTATTTGCTTTAATTTTCATTTATTCCAGGTTCATTAAGTTAACACAGGGTAAATGAAATAATTTACTTAATTTAAAGGCCTTAACATCTATAAACCTTTTAAATCAATTTGACATGAAAATCAAATTAACATTACTCGTTGCTGTTTTATTTGCAGTTTCAAAGTTGTATGGTCAAGTCCCTGATAATTGTGTTACCGATGTGATACTTTCCGCATACTCTGAAAGGGCATACACATCAGAGCCTGTAACTGAACAGCAGCTCGATCTGATTTTGAGATGCGGTATTAAGGCTCCCAGTGGAAGGAACAACCAGCCATGGAAGTTCACGGTAATAAAAGGCGATTCCACTACGAAGGAGATAATCAATGATGTAGTTCCCGGAAACGTACTGGTTATTGTTTCAGGGCTTGAATCACAAAGCGGAGCCACCCCCGATTTCGATTGCGGCCTGGCCACAGAGAATATGTTTGTAGCTGCACATAGTCTTGGTCTTGGTGCACGCATATATGGCAGTCCGGCCGGAAACATAAATTCAAAGAAAGAGCTGTTTCAGATCCCATCAGGGTACAAGGCTGTGGTTGTCCTGCGAATCGGCAATATTGATAAAAGTGTGGATGCAGTCTCATCAGCAACCCCAAGAAAGGAATCTGAGGAGGTAATTAATTTTAAAAAATAGTAATTAACAGGACAACTCATTTTGTTTGCTGCTTCACTGCGGATTGCCGGTCAATGGGATGCCAGGGCTATGGCTGTATTGACGTACCGGAATATGTGAATACCTGGGGACGCAAGGCACGGCGCGGATCAAGATCCTGAAGATTTCATCGCCTGGATCGGCAATGTCACAGGATTCACCTCGCAACTTTAACACACATCATCGTGCTTTGATCCCGTATCAGGAGCTTACCATCGGCAAGCGCAATCGGAGCCCAGTTC
>CAZKWD010000149.1:0-5891 GCA_964556175.1 uncultured Rikenellaceae bacterium | reverse complement strand
CCATCTCCTTGTTATCTGCGAGCCTGGGTATCATGTATGTAGAATACACACCCGCAAATGGCTGGTATTGAGAGTCTTCCAGTTTACTTGATGATCGCACGGCAATGGGGTGGCTTCTTGAAACAGCCAGTAAGGCATAGAAATCCTGGTATACTCTTCCGGGCAATTCAGCATTTATAAACCTGTTAAGTATCTCATCATCCGAAAGGTCGGAAAGGCCAACTGAATAGAGATTATTATGATCCATGAATTCATCAAAAATGTCAGTGCTTAACACAACCGTTCTCGGTATTGTGATCAGAACATCAGGGAACTGATTAAAAAGCTTGTGATTCTTGATCATTCTGTTGATGAAAGCCAGTCCTCTTGCCTTACCTCCTATTGATCCTTCACCTATTCGCGAAAATATCTGGTATTCATCAAATGTAGCTTTGTCGAATTTTGCTATCACCCCTCTGCCTTTGCCCAGACGAAAACTTGAAATCGCAACATAGAGAAACCTCCTCATCTCATCCATGGTCTCAAAATCCTCTTTGCGCAGGTATTTAAACATCTGCGCCACAGGAAATAATGCCCTGGCATTCAGCCATTTGGAGAAATGATTCCTGGATGCATGATAGTCAAGTGTATTATCTGGAATCGTAAGGAGTTTTTGCTGCAGACTCTGAAGGTCAGTTGCAATCGCTATTGTTTCAAGAGTATCGGGGTTCCTGAAAACAAAGGGTCCGAATGCGAGGTTTTGTATTATGAAATTACGCAGCTCAAGAGCCAGTGACTTGGAATATTTATGGATGAAGCCTGCTCCAAGTTCTTCAGCATTTCGTTTGTGGTCTATGTTCGATGACTGAAGGAGGAAAGGTACTTTATCATCATCGGCCATAACTACCTTGCAGAGTTCTAAACCGGCCATTTCATACTGAACATCATTTCTTTTATAGCTTATATCGGATATGACCCCGAGAACATTGTATTTATATTTCTTATACAGGTTAACGGCATCTTCGAAGTTGGTGGCAAGCAATATTTTGGGTCTTCCCCGCATCTTAAGCATTCTCTGATGTTCATTTAGTGCTTCTCTCTGAAAATCAAGTGATTGCATAAGCACTATCCTGTAAAGATTCGGAAGATATGATGAGATATATCTTATTGAATTCTCAACAAGTATAATTGCCTGAACACCGACACTTTCAATATCATGTTCGGCATTCATCTTATCCTCTATCAGCTTGATGATAGCCAGAATCAGTGCTGCATCTCCCAACCAGCAGAAAACATAGTCAATAGCGCTGAGATCTTCTCCTTCAAGCCTCAGCGACACCTCTCTTGAAAAGTATGTAAGCACTACGATCGGGATATCCTCATATTGTTCCTTTATCTTTTTAGCAAGGACAAAAACATCAGTCCCCTTAAGACTTACCATAGATATCACCAGGTCAATCCCTTCAGTCATGAGTATCTTAAAAGCATCATCAGCGTTATTGGTTTGAATAAAAGTAGGCGGGTAGCGAAGGTTAAGGGATACATACTCATTAAATATCCGCTCATCGATCCTTCCATCTTCTTCAAGCATATAATTATCATAGTTACTGCAAATTACAAGCACCTTATGAATTCGTTTCTGCATCAGCAGATTGAATGAGGTGTCAGTGAAATCATATTTTTGAAGATCAAGGATCCCTTCTATTATTGTCATAATTCAACTGATTTACATATTGGTTGTGATTACTGCGATCCTCTTTTTGCCATCCATTCTTACCAGCAGTGGTTTTTCAAACCTTATATGCCGGAAGAACCTGTATTTCTCAATAATTTTCTGTTGTTTCAGCTTTCCCCAGTTTATAGTACCGTTATCTGTTATCTGATCAATTGAAAAGTAACCAACATTCATTGAGGTAACATTATGAAAGAAATGGGAACCCAGTGAAGCATCGATATGAAAATCAGGAAGGCCAATTTCCACTATTACTTTTGCATTTGATATTTGTGACCAGACAACCGGTATTCCTATGAATTTATCCTTTGAACCCCAACGTCCGGGCCCTATCAGTATATAACGAATACCCTCCTTCATCATCTTTTCGTTTATCCTGTCTATCTCTGCCGCCATCTGTACAGTCTTTAAATTATCAAATTTTTCCGGGTCGAAATAGACTATATCAGAAATATCATCAATCACTCCATTGCCCATACTCTTTGCTGATTCAAGTATCAGATTATCATAATTAATACTTTCGGGTTCAATATTATATCCCGCACCAGTTCCTACAAGGGGTTTTATCTGAAGCAGGTAAAAGGATGTATTACCATCCTTATCTTTTGTCAGGTCTACTGCAAACTCTATTTCTGAAGGATTGCCTGTTGCTTCAGTCACAACATCGAGGATTGTCCTAATTGTTGATGCGAGTGGTATATAATTATATTTCAGGATATTGGCAAAATTTACCACACGGGGACCGGGTGTATCCAGCCCTGGAATTATCGTATCATTATCGGTGTTAAGCACTGAGGCTGAATGGCTAAGGGTACCATGCTTTTCTGCATTGCTGATATCAAGGGTAATCAAGCCTGCATTCTCTCCTTCGAGGAGGTTCAGGTCTTTCTTTTTAAGGTCAACAGCATAAAAATATACCTGAGAATTCTTATAGAGGTCGTTCTGTGAAATTATATCGATTGACGGGTATGCCGGGGAGAATCTGAATGCTTTTTCACCCTCAACGACATAATGACCCAGACCTACTGCCATCACTGCAAAACCATCCTGCGGTGTCATATGGGCAACAGGATAGAAATTGAAAGACTGGGCGGTTCCGCTGATATGCGGGTAATAGACATCACCATATCTGTGCCCCACAACCTCCTGGAGTACAACAGCCATTTTCTCCAGTTCTATTTTATAGTTGATAGCCTCAAAATAGTTACGTGCATTTCTTGAATATATGGAAGAAAAGACCAGTTTAATAGCTTCAGACAACTGACGCAACCTGATCTCAAAATCGGGATGGTTATTGGGGAGGATATATGTGCCGAATATACCTGAGAAGGGCTGGCTCATTGAATCCTCAAACAGACTTGAGGATCGTACGGCAAGTGGTTTATCTGTTTGTTTGAGGAGTATCCTGAGCTGTTTATCAAGGGTATAGCTTAAACTTCCTTCAAGGAAAAGTGTCTGAAGTATCGAAAAGTCATTTTCGCCCTTTACCCTGTCCCACAGGTGATTTCTTTCCATGAACATATCAAATTCATCAGTACCGATAATTGCCGTAACAGGGGCCTTTATATTGATGCCGGGAAGCAGTCTGCCGAGTTCAAAGCTGTAAATCAATGTGTTAATAAAAGCCAGTCCTCTTCCTTTGCCTCCCAGTGAACCTACTGAAAGACTGACCACATTGGTTTCGTCAATAACAGCAGATTCCTCGAAATTGATCACACGCCCCTTATTCATTTCCCTTCTTCTTTTGCGAATTATCTCAAGGAGAAACTCCCTGAGTTCTTTCAGACTTGAGAAATCTGTCACTTTGACCGGGTTTATCAGCTTTGCTATCTTAACCTCACCCCTGGCCATTAACCAGAGTGAGAAGTGGTTCTTCATTGCATGATAAGCCAGTGAATCTTCAGGGATTGTCTCCAGGTAACCCTCAAACTCCTTCATCGACTTTGCCACTGCAATCTGGCGGCCGGTGTTATCCCTGTAAACAAAATGGCCGAATCCGAGGTAATAATTTATGAATGATTTAAGGTCCTGCAACAGGCTTTCAGAATTCTTATTAATAAAATTTGCCTTCAGGGTAAAAGCATATTTGGCATTTTCGGGATCGGATGACTGCAGAACGGCCGGAAGGTTTGGAAGATCTTTCTTGATCTGGCTTATCAGCTCAAAACCGGCAGTTTCATGTAATTCTCCGTTTTTTGGAAATCGTATATCAGAAATTACACAGAGAATATTCTCCTTATACTTATTGTATATTGTTATTGCATCTTCCCAGTTTGAAGCAAGAAGTATCTTTGGTCTTGCCCTGAGTCTCAATACTTTATAGAGCTCGTCTGTTGAAACATCTGCAATAAGATTCCTTGTCTGTTCAAGAACAAGTGTATAGAGCATAGGAAGATAGCTTGAATAATATTCAGCTGAATCTTCCACGAGAAGGATTACCCTTGTAAGCCCTTTCCTTGTATCATTATCCACATTAACCTTATCCTCCAGAAGCTTGACCATGGCAAAGAATACTTTTGATTCGCCGGTCCACACAAAATAATTATCGAAAGGGACACCTGCAGCTTTCTGTCTCTTTACAAAGGCAGTATCCTCAGGTTTATTCAGCAGCAGGAATGTCGGCAAATAAGGATACCTGTCCTTTATCTTTTTACATAGGAGCATAGGACTCTCCTTATGAATACCAACCATGATAATGACCATGTCATAATGTCTGGCCTTCAGCTTGTTAAAGGCTTCTTCATCTCCCGTCACCCCTGTTACCCTGGGTAGTGATGTAAGGCTGAGCTGGGAATATTCTCCCAGCATATGATCAGAAAAGCGGCCTTCGCCTTCAATGGAATATGCATCATAGAGATTTGCCACCAGAAGGATCTCCTTAACCTTGAAAGGCTGCAGGTCGTGAAAGACATCGCGTTCAGCATTGTGCCGCTCAAGAAACTTCTGTAATAGTTTCCTGCTCGACACATTACTTAAGTCCTCATCTTCTTCTTTTTCGACCCTCGTACTGCGAATAATATCACGTGCTTTATAACTGTTAATATATCCCGTAATAAGGCTTGCTATATTTCTTATAAGGTCTCTCTCCTCCTTTAAAAAGGGACCTTCTGTTGCTAATGTGAATTCCTTTGTATAAAAGACTTCAATAGTACCTTTTTCATCATCAATTGTATTGAATTCCTGGACCATCCTCCAGGCAGTCTCCTGAAATTCAGGCGTTTCAAATGTGTCATCAAGGAATTTAATTCGGGCTGCAGTATAATCGGGATATTGCCAGGCTGCCGGTAAAAGTAATACAATCTGTTGCAGGGTCTCTTCAATTGGTTTACCTTCTTTAAGAATATAAGTTGTCTGGTTTATGCACCCCAGCTCTTTTAATCGTTCCTGCTGGTCGTGAAGTAACTTATGGTATTCCGGGCTTATAGAGTTTTTATCTTTCATCCTGGTACAAAGGAAATTCAGGATTTAAAGGTAATAAATGAAAATTAAAAAAGGGATTGTTTGAATGTGGCTTCTTTTATTCCACTTTCCAGGTTGAGCCGCTGGTCAGTAGTTCATCAACACATTTGATCTGTGCATTCTTCTGAATACTCTTTATCTGTTCCTCCACATCATTTTCGTAAGTATGTCCGGGAACGGAACGTATAACTCCCAGGGCTACAGGGTATTCGGGGTGTCTCATATTTGCGAGCATATACTGGATCCCCGGGTTTGTCTCAAAGGCATCATGTACAATAAGATCCTTTTCAGAGATACCACCTTCACCCAGTTTTACGACTTTGAGCTTAAGGCCGTCGAGCACCAGTCCTTTATCGTTGTTTTTTCCGAATATCATCGGTTTACCATGTTTAAGAATGATGGTTCTGTCGTCCCTCACCTCCTTGCCGGTTACGACATCATGGATACCGTCATTGAAGATTACACAATTCTGAAGAACTTCAATTACAGATGTTCCCTTATGTTTTGCAGCCTCAATGTATATTTGGGTTGAAAGAGTAACATTAGCATCTACCGTACGGGCAAAGAATTTTCCTTTGGCTCCTATTGCTAGTTCGCCGACAGAAAATGGTTCCTCGACAGTTCCAAACGGAGAGGTTTTTGTAACAAGGCCTTTATTTGAGGTTGGAGAATACTGTCCCTTGGTCAGGCCATATATCTCATTGTTAAACAAGATAATATT
>CAZKWD010000148.1:0-5899 GCA_964556175.1 uncultured Rikenellaceae bacterium | reverse complement strand
TATCCGCTTCAATTCAGCGTTCCTGGAGTGCGACAGCACAATTTTGAATATCTCCCATGCAGGGATAAAAGTTGATTCATCCTCTTCTTTCAGAAATTTCATTAATGATGTCCGGCTCGATATTTTACTTGACAGATCCCTGATCGGTTTTTCTGATCTGCAGTATTTTGCTCCCTTTGTCCACAGAATAAATGAGTCGGTCTGGATATCAGGTAAAATACTGGGCTCCATATCTGAATTAAGAGGAAGGAATATTCAAATTTCCTGCCTTGAGGATACATACCTCGACTGTGATTTTGATTTCTCAGGGCTTCCTGAAATTGAAAACTCCTTCATTTATTTCGGTGTTAATGATTTCAGGTCCAATGCAGAAGACATTGAGAAAGTAAACATTATCGGGAACGGACCTGTGACACTTCCTGATTTAATTCATAAGCTGGGTACTATATCCTTCGACGGAACCTTTACCGGTTTTACAACCGATTTTGTCGCATATGGAAAGATCAGGTCAGATCAGGGACTATTGAAAACTGACATTTCAATGAGACCAGAGGAATCAAACAGATTCAGAGTAAATGGTCTGATAACAGGAAGCGATTTAGAGCTGGGTTACCTTTTAGAACAACCCGAAATGATTGGTAACCTCAGCATGAATGTCAATATTGACGGGGTCGCCTATTCTCTGAAAAGGTTTTCAGGTGATCTGTCAGGACTTGTCGACAGCATAGAAATAAATAATTATAAATACCGCAATGTTGGACTAAACGGCTCATTTACCGAAAAAACCTGGGATGGCAGTGTTAATATCTCTGAAAACAATATCAGGATGGATCTCCTTGGGATGTTCAATTTCAACAGAGAACTGCCTGAATTTGATTTCACCCTGAACCTGGCAAACGCTGATCTTTATAAGCTTAATTTTGATAAAACCGATACTACCTCATCACTGTCAATGTTACTGACAGCTAACATTAAAGGAAGTAATATTGATAACGTTGACGGTGAGATCAAACTTCTTAATTCAAGTCTGACAAAATATGGTAATATCCTTGAGCTTTATAATTTCTCCATTAAAACCTTCATAGAAAATGAACTTCCTGCAATCAGCCTCCGGACCGACTATGTTGATGCCGACCTGAGAGGGTACTACGATTTCAGCGGTCTGGGCGCAATGTTTAAAAAGACTCTGGCTTCAATTATGCCGTCTCATTTTACCATGCCTGTTCCAGACAATGATGATTTACCCAATTATTTCACATTCAATATCAACTTCAAAAACACTGATAAACTGAATAATTTTTTCAAGACAGGACTCCTTATATCTGAAAACAGTTATCTGAACGGCGAAATATTCACTGACAGCATAATGAAAATAAAGGGTGAAGCTAAAGCCCTCAGCATTGGGAGTAATACTTTTAATGACCTTGAACTTGAGGGAAACCTTATTGTACCGGGACTCTATTTAGGATTAGAAAGTTCTTCACTGAATTTACTGGGACAATCTGATCTTGAAGGATTTACGGTTAATCTTAATTCAATGTCGGATACTCTGCTTTTTAACCTTAACTGGGATAATGAGGAGAAAATACTCAACAGGGGAAATTTCACAGCAAGGGGTATAATCTCGGATAATATTAATAATGATCCTTTTCTTATTGTTGATATAGATTCCTCAGCCATTTATACCCGCAATAATTTATGGAAAATAAACCGCTCCATCATAGCTCTTGATTCAACATCAGTAAATATTAACAATCTGAATATCAGCAATAAAGCTCATCACTTTCTTATTGATGGCACGGTATCTGAAGATCCTGCTGATACTCTTCACATTGAATTCGAAGGAATAGATATTTCTCCTCTTAATGCCCTGGCAGGGAAGAAAAAAGACAACGACAGAATACCTATGGGACTAAAAGGAAACCTTAGTGGCGATATAGTATTTACAAATGTTTACAACAATCCGCTTTTGGAAAGTGATCTTAAGGTCAACGGTTTCTCAATGCTTGAAAGTGATTACGGAGATCTTTCAGTTAAATCAGTGTGGGACCATGAGAACGGACTATTAAATATCGATGCAGGAAATGACCTGGCCGGGGAAAAAATGCTCGGCATTACAGGATCGTACAACCCGGCTAACAGGAGGATAGATCTTGACGGAATGGCTGATAAGCTGCCAATTGATGCCATGAATCGTCTGCTCAGTGTGTTTGCATCCGGCATCAAAGGAACAGCAACAGGCAAGATTAACATGTCAGGCGAAGCAAACAAGCTGGTGCTCAAAGGTGCCCTGATGGTCGATAATGCTTCAATAAAAATTGACTACCTGCAAACGATATATACTTTCAGTGATTCTATAAGATTTGATAAGGACAAAATTATTTTCAAAGATTTACGGATGACCGATGAAAGGGGGAATATAGCTCTTCTGAATGGATCGGTTAATCATAACTATTTTAAAGATTACCGCTCCGATCTCATGATCACAACAGATAAGACAATGGTCATGAACACAAAACCAAAGGACAATGAATTATTTTATGGAACGGCATTTGCCACAGGAGTGACGACTATTAAAAATAATGCTTCTGTCCTCTCATTTGATATATCTGCAAAGACCGATAGAAATACCAGGTTCTATATTCCACTGAATACAAGTGAAACAGTATCGGATTATTCTTATATAACGTTCATCGACCATAATACTGTTCCCGAGGCAGTGGCTTTACCAGAAAAATCCATTGAGAAACCTGATTCGGAAACAAAAGTAGATCTGAATATTGACCTGGAAGTAACACCTGATGCTGAGGTACAGCTGATCTTCGATTCAAAAATAGGAGATGTGATGAAGGGACACGGGTCAGGGAATCTGAATATCAGCCTCAAACCTGATATAGGTCTCAGGATTTCAGGAGATTACGTTATTGAGGATGGCGATTATCTCTTTACTCTCGGTAGTATTTTCAACAAACCATTCAGTGTTGAAAATGGAGGAACAATAAGTTTTAACGGAGATATTAACGATGCCCAGATTGACATAAAAGCCATATATAAATTAAAAGCCTCACTGTATGAGATTCTCCAGGATGAAGGATATAACGAAAGAATTCCTGTTGAGTGCCATATCAATCTGTCTGGCAGTCTTTTCAACCCTGTTGTAGCCCTTGATATATTTCTCCCGATGGCTGATGAGGCTACCAGAACCTATCTCAAGAACGTGATAACCACCGAAGAAGAACTAAGCCGGCAGTTTCTCTATCTGCTTGTTATGAACAGTTTCTATTCTGAATCCACGTATGGATCATCTCTTACCGCAACAACAACAGGCACATCAGCAATGGCTGTGACAACCACCGAAATGGTTTCAAATCAGCTCAGTAATTGGGTATCACAGATAAGTAATGATTTTGATATAGGATTTGTTTACAGACCAGGTTATAAAGATTTTAATTCCAATGAAGTACAACTTGCTCTTTCAACACAGTTGCTGAACGACAAAGTAATAATAAACGGAAATTTCGATGTCAGGGGATCCGGAGAATCGGCTGATAATACCGAACAGCTGATAGGTGACTTTGATATAGAATATAAACTTACCAAAAATATAAGGTTTAAAGTATTCAACAGATTTAATAACCCGTACACAGGAAGACAGACTGATTATACGCAGGGATTCGGAGTTTTCGTCAAAAAGGATTTTGATAAATTCTCCGACCTCTTCAGGAAAAAGATAAACTCAGATATGAAAAAGGAGGAGAAACCGGTAATTTCCGGACAATAGTAATTATCTCACCATTATTACATTCAAATGAAAGTATGTGGTTAATAAATAATAAGGCTTTGTTATTAACCGCATATAATAGAATAGTCCGGAAATACGTTTTTTAATATCTTCACACTCGAATTTAAAACTTGCTCCTTAGCTAACTTTAAAATATAGGATATGGGATTTTTACAATTCATTTTACAGCAGGATGTAACAGTTCCTGTTGAGACCGCAGGCGAAATGGACCTGACAATACTTGATTTCGCTATTAAGGGAGGATGGATGATGATACCAATCATACTGCTCTCTTTTATTGCAGCATATATCTTCATTGAAAGATACTATGTCATAAGAAAAGCCACAAAGGAGGATCAGAACTTCATGAACAGAATCAAGGATTATATCCATGATGGTAAGATTGAGGCAGCACTGGCCCTGTGCCGGTCAACTGACAGCCCCTCTGCAAGGATGGTGGAAAAGGGTATCTCAAGACTTGGAAGACCTTTACAGGACATTACCACAGCTATCGAAAATGTCGGAAAGCTTGAAATAGCAAAGCTTGAAAAAAGCTTTCCCACACTGGCAACTATATCCGGAGCTGAACCGATGCTCGGATTCCTGGGAACCGTAATAGGTATGGTACGATCCTTCTATGCAATGTCGCAGGCAGGTAACAATATTGAAGTGTCATTGCTCTCTGACGGTATATATACAGCTCTTATTACCACTGCAGCAGGACTTATCATTGGGATACTCGGGTATTTTGCATACAATACACTGGTTGTGAGAGTGGAAAGGGTTGTTTTCAGGCTTGAGGCTACACTTACCGAATTTATGGATATATTAAATGAACCTGTAAAAACAAACCGTTAAAATGGCAATCGCTAATAGAAATAAGATCAGTGTAAGCTTCAGTTCGGTAGGGATGACTGATGTTGTATTTAACTTATTGATTTTCTTCATGTTAACGTCAACGCTGGTACATCCTACAGCATTGAAGCTCCTTCTTCCGAAGGGGAGTGCTCAGACATCGGCTAAACCCCAGACAACGGTTTCAATAACGGCTGATCAGAGATACTTTGTTGAACAACAGCCGGTTACCTTAACAGAGCTTGAAGAAGTATTAAATCAAAAGCTCGGAAGCAATCCTGACACATATATTTCACTTCACGCGGACAAAACAGTTCCGTTTGAAAGTGTGGTTCAGGTACTCAATATAGCACAGGCAAATAATTATAAACTGATAATTGCGACAACACCCAGATAACGATCTTTACAGCTTTCCTTCAGAACGCGGGAAAGGTATTACCGGGACAATATTGATCCATCTGGTTGCACTGGTATTGTGTATACTTTTGGGTTTTTCGGTCCCGCCGCCGCCTGAATATGAAGAAGGAATAATAGTCAATTTCGGCACTGATGAGACGGGTATGGGTATGATTGAACCATCTCCGCCAGCATTCCAGGAAGAGGCATCACCTCCACCATCATCTGAGCCTGAGGTTTTCACAGATGAAGAGTCGTTGCTGACACAGGACGATGAGGAGGCACCTGAAGTCAAAAAAGTTGATCCGGAAACCGAAAAAAAGAGACTTGAACAAATTGAAGCCGAAAGAATAAGGATGGAACAACTTGAAGCCGAAAGGATACGAAAGGAGCAGGAGGAAATTGAAAGAAAAAGAATTGAAGCAGAACAACAGAGGCAGGCAGAAATTATGGATCGCACAAGAAAGGCTCTCGAGGGTTCAAAGAATACAGGTACATCAACTACAGGGGAAGGAGTTGCCGGAGGTGAGGGCAACCAGGGTGTGCCCTCCGGTTCAGTTGACTCACAAAACCGAGGTGAAGGCGGCGGTACAGGTAACAGTGGAATATCATACGACCTTGCTGGACGGGGATTCCAAAAGCTGCCCCTGCCTGAATATGATTACCAGGGTGAGGGAAAAGTTGTTGTGGAAGTAAGCGTTGACAGATCCGGAAAGGTTATACAGGCTGTACCGGGAATCAAGGGTTCAAACACTCTTGATGAATATCTCCTGAAGGTTGCCAAAGAGGCAGCACTGAAAGCTCAGTTTGACGTTAAACAGGATGCTCCCATTGTCCAGAAGGGGACAATAACTTACAATTTTATAC
>CAZKWD010000147.1:0-5919 GCA_964556175.1 uncultured Rikenellaceae bacterium | reverse complement strand
TTCTTCCTTGATATACGCATGGCGAGTCCTTCAGCAATAGCTGATTTCCCCACACCGGGTTCTCCAATAAGTACCGGATTATTCTTCTTCCTACGTGATAGTATCTGTGCCAGTCTTTCAATCTCGCGTTCCCTGCCGACAACAGGGTCAAGGCGGTTTTCATCAGCAGCTTTGGTAAGGTCGATACCAAAATTATCAAGTACCGGAGTGTCGGACGAAGGTTTTGCTGAGGAGGGGGTTCCGGACTGACCTTTACCGGGACTTCCGAAACCCTGGGTTTCATCTTCCTCATCCCTTGGATAATCGGCCCTGGCACTGGGAGATTCTGCTTCAACCATTCGTTTTACTGATTGATAATCCATATCCATTTCTGAAAGGAACCTGGATACAAGAGCATTTTCATCTTTGAGTATTGCCAGGAGCAGGTGCTCCGATTCAATGGTGCTGCTCTTTAATGCCTTTGCTTCAAGGTATACAAGCTTCAGTATTCTTTCGGTGCTTCTTAACAGTGGTATTACTTCATGATCTGCAACAGTAACGGGGCTTTCAACCTTTATACTCTTCTCCAGTGAGCCCTTCAGCACCATCAGATCAATACCATGGCTGATCAGTATTTCGACCGCCACACCCTCTCCGTCACGCAGAATGCCGAGGAAAAGATGCTCCGGGCTGATATGACTGTTGCCAAGCCTTATTGCCTCCTCCTTACTGTAACCAAGTATATCCTTTACCCTCTGTGAAAACTGTGAATCCATCTTTTCAGTTTATCATTTTACTTACATTTAGCCATTGCCGGTCATTCTGTCAGACACTATCCGACAAAAGTACACATAAATGAAAGACAAAGTTATAATTTACCATTTTTTATATATGGCAATTATTATGCCCAATTATGAACAATTATTGTTAAAAATTCACAGAGGAAAAGCTACGAAAATAGCCAAATAATCACTATTTTCGCAAGTTATTTTCATAAAATGGCTTTTATCATATATATAATTATTAACCTGTTATGGCAGATAGAGAGAGAATAGTTAAGGTAAACATTGAGGAGGAGATGAAGTCGGCTTATATTGATTATTCAATGTCGGTAATCGTATCGCGGGCTTTACCTGACGTGAGAGACGGTCTTAAACCTGTTCATCGCAGGGTTCTATTCGGAATGTCGGAACTTGGAGTACAGTCGAATAAGCCATATAAGAAGTCGGCAAGGATAGTGGGAGAGGTGCTTGGTAAATATCATCCCCATGGTGATTCATCAGTCTATGATGCCATGGTGAGGATGGCACAGGAGTGGTCGTTAAGGTACCCGCTTGTTGACGGGCAGGGCAACTTTGGCTCAGTTGACGGCGACAGCCCTGCAGCAATGAGGTATACCGAAGCAAGACTCCATAAAATTGCAGAAGAGATCCTGTCAGATATTGAAAAGGAGACTGTCGATTTCCAGCCAAATTTTGACGATTCCCTGAGTGAACCGGTTGTTCTTCCGACACGTATCCCCAATCTGCTGGTAAACGGCACATCAGGAATTGCTGTCGGTATGGCAACAAACATGGCGCCGCACAACCTCTCAGAGATAATTGATGCAACAATAGCATATATCGAAAACAATGAAATTACAACCGAGGAGATACTCGAATATGTTAAGGGTCCGGATTTTCCAACTGGCGGGATAATCTATGGTGAACAGGGTATAAAAGATGCCTGTGAAACCGGCCGCGGCAGAATAGTTATAAGGGCTAAAACAGAAGTTGAATATACTCATTCCGGCAGGGAATGTATTGTTGTAACCGAAATTCCCTATATGGTGAATAAGGCGGAGATGATACGTAAGATAGCTGACTTTATTAACGAGAAGAAGCTGGAGGGAATATCATATATCAATGATGAATCAGACAGGAATGGGATGAGAATTGTCATCATCCTGAAGAAAGATGCAACTGCGAATGTTGTTCTAAATCATCTTTTCAGGTACTCATCGCTACAGACATCTTTTAACGTAAATAATATCGCTCTTGTCAAAGGTCGTCCCAGATCGCTCAATACAAAAGATCTTATCCATTATTTTGTAAACCACCGCCATGATATTATTCTGAGAAGAACAAAATTTGATCTTGATCAGGCCGAAAAAAGGGCACATATACTTGAGGGTCTGATTATTGCGAGCGATAATATAGATGAGGTAATTGCACTTATCAAATCTTCGCAGAACCCTGATATGGCAAGGGAGAAACTGATGGAACGATTCAGTCTTTCAGAGGTTCAGGCCAGGGCAATAGTTGAAATGCGCCTCCGGCAGCTTACAGGACTGGAGCAGGAGAAGCTGCGTGGAGAATATAAGGAAGTAATAGATCTTATAGAGTATCTGAAAAGCATTCTTGCCAGTGTTGACCTTCAGATGAAAATAATAAAGGATGAACTGCTTGAAATCAAACAGAAATATGGCGATGCCAGGCGAACGGAAATAGTACCAAATGCCGAGGAATTTAATCCTGAGGACTTTTATGCCGATGAGGAGATGGTGATCACAATCTCGCATATGGGTTATATTAAACGGACTCCGCTGACTGATTTCAGAAGACAGAACAGGGGAGGAACAGGGGCAAGAGGAGGATCAACCAGGGATGAGGATTTTATTGAATATCTCTATATTGCTACTATGCATAATACCATGCTTTTCTTCACAAGCATGGGTAAATGCTACTGGCTTAAAGTCTATAATATTCCCGAAGGAACCCGAACATCAAAGGGCAGAGCGATCCAGAACCTCATAAATATTGAGCAGAATGACAATGTCAGGGCATTCATTAATGTTAAGAACCTGGATGATTCAGAATATATCAACAATAATTTTATTGTACTCTGTACAAAGAAAGGGATCATAAAGAAGACGTCACTGGAAGCTTATTCACGGCCCAGAACCAGCGGCGTGAATGCCATTACAGTAAGAGAAGGTGACGAACTCCTTGAAGCGAGACTGACCGATGGAAAACACCAGATAATGCTTGCCGTAAAATCGGGACGTGCAATCAGGTTCCCTGAAACATATGTAAGACCTATGGGAAGAACAGCATCAGGAGTAAGGGGAATAAAACTTGCCGGTGAAATTACAGATTATGTGATCGGCATGATAACCATTGAGAGCAAAGAAAGAGATATTCTGGTAGTTTCTGAAAAAGGATATGGAAAAAGGTCAGATATAGATGGTTACAGAATTACAAACAGGGGAGGAAAAGGAGTGAAGACCATAAATATTACAACAAAAACAGGTTCACTGATTGCATTAAAAGATGTCACTGATAATCACGACCTGATGATCATCACTCATTCAGGTAACATTCTCAGAAGTTCTGTATCAGCTCTCAGGGTGATGGGAAGAGCAACACAGGGCGTGAGACTTATTAATTTAAGAAAAAATGACACAATAGCATCAGTGGCTTGTGTGCTTGTAAATGAGGACGATAACGAAGAGGAGATAATTATTTCTGAAGAAAATAGCAACCACCCTGAGGAAAATGGCAAAGAATTTGAAGAATAATAAGTAAAAGTTATATTTTTGAAAAAAAATTAGAAATCGAAACACATTAAAAAAATAATCATGAAAAAAGTATTTCTGCTGTTAACAGCCATAATTATTTCACTAGGAGTGATGGCCCAAAAAGGAAAGGTGACCAATGCACTTAGTTTTATTGATCAGGGTGCTCTTGATAAAGCCAGGGAGAACCTTGACCAGGCTTCAAATCACGAGAAAACAAAAGACTGGTATAATACTTATTTTGCAAAAGGGAGGCTATATCAGGCAGTCTTTGAATCTGAAGATCCCAAATACAGTTCATACTGCTCAGATTGCCTTGAGGAAGCATATAGTGCATATCTGAAAGCACTTGAGCTTGATAATAAGGGATCTGTCGAGAAAAGGCTCATTACAAACATGATATTTAATTCCCTGGCTCTTGATCTATATACACAGGGCAGCCAACAGTTTGAGGAAAAGGATTTTGAAGGATCACTTAAATCGTTTGCAACACAAATTAAGATCACAGAAAGTAGCCAGTATGCAGGAGCAATAGATAGCGGAATGTATTACAATGCAGGACTGGCAGCAATAAATGCTGAAAAATACACTGAAGCCATAGAATACTTTGAAAAATGTACGGAAATGGAGTATATGGGTATTACACCGTATTACCAGATCTACGAAAGCATGATGGGACAAGGAGATACGGTAAAAGCTGAAACTTACCTTCTCGATCTGCCGGACAAATTTCCGGGCGATAACACGATTGTACTTCAGCTGATCGATCTTTATCTCAAGAGCAACAGGTATGAAGAAGCACTAAAATATATTAAAATCGCCAAGGAAGACGATCCGGATAATTTCAGCCTTTATTTTGCATCCGGTATAATGTTTCTCAACCAGGAAAACTTTGAGGATGCTATTGTAGAATTCAAAAAATCCATAGAACTTCAACCAGATCATTTTGAATCATACTATGGAATGGGAGCCTCATATATAAATAAAGCAGCAGATATGGTTGAAAAGGCTAATGAAATCATGGATGTTCAGAAGTACAGCGATGCTATCGATCTGGCAAATGCAGAATATGAAAAAGCATTACCATATATGGAAAATGCCTACGAACTTAATCCTAATGATGAATTTACTATGAGATCTCTCAGAGAATTATATTACAGGATGAGAGTTAAAGATCCTTCATTAAATGCCAAATATGAAGCAATAAAGGCTAAACTTGATTCACTGGAACTGGAACAGCAGCAGCAATAGAATATTAAACCGAACCATAAAAAAACAGGGGATGCACATACGCATCCCTTTTTATTTTCCCGGAAAACATAACAGGGAAGGGGAGACTCCAGAATATTGTCAAATGTAGATTTTCTTTTTACTTAATTATTCCTATTTGACATAATATTAATTATAGGCAAAAGGTAGCAAATTGCATATACGCAGTATTTGACATCTACTTTCGCTAAAGCTTCAGCAGACTCGGCTCGATTTTATGCTTCGTCAGCCGAAGCTTTAGCGAAGGCTGGTCAAAGCAAATTATTGGTTGCTGGTATTTAACTCAATGAGAATCGAATATTTTGATCCTCTGGTAGTATATCTGTCCGAAAAAATGCTGTAGAGGCTGTATAGGCTTTAGAAGTTGTAATGGTTCTACTGTTTTATTGATGTTGTAGAAATGATTTAAGGATTGCTTCGCTTTGCTCGCAATGACACTGCATATAATATTGGTCTGTTATGGTCTTCTACCAGATTCTGTAAACCACACCGTCATTGCTTCGTCCCGCAAAGCGGGACGAAGCAATCTCAATAAACTTCACCGGAATCATTTAAACATTATGTCAAATAGAAATATAGAATAACGTGATTAATAACAGCATTAATGCGGTGATTATTCTAATTTAGTCTCGTATATATCTGATTATATGCAGTATATGCACGTCTTGCTTTTTACAGATTACTGGTTACTGATTACTTTTTCCTACAATCTTGGCCTTCCTCTCCCCCATTCTCGTTTTATCTTTTCCCCTACCCTTTTTTACCCTCGCCAACAAGAGTATTTGCAAATTCGCCACGCTCATTTTGCAATACTCTTGCTTTTCCTCCACACACTTCTTGTTATTTGAATTTGAGGGATGCCGAAGTACGGTCTGATGCTCCCAATCAACATGAATTCAATGGTATAACAGGATTCAGAAAAATATTTGGTACATAGAATCAATTTTCAAGGTGCTTTTTAACATTTCAGACAACGAAGAAGAAATAATGGATGATCAAGGTCAGTTAACCTGGTATGATGCAAGAGAAAACCACCCAACAAGTTTTCTTGTATTTTTCATAACTTTGTTTTTTTAAATTTTTATTGTTGAATCTTAGTAGAAGACTTGCGGATT
>CAZKWD010000146.1:3781-5945 GCA_964556175.1 uncultured Rikenellaceae bacterium | reverse complement strand
ATGGCTTCAAAAGCCCACCGGTAAGCTTCACTGATATAACCAAGTTGATAGAATACCTCCCCTCCTAAAAAAGGAGCCACTTCATTCCGTTTCCATTCAAGCCATAGTCCATGAATGCCCACCTGAGGCAGGTGAAACATTTTATCACCCATCTGCCCGGTTTTATACATGGCCATATTGCCTAAATATAATATCAGCTGGTTTGAACCGGGATATTTGAATGAATTTTCCAGAGCTTTATTCCATTGACCATTCTGAATGTTGTAATCAATACTTAGCAAGATCTCAGTTTTTTTATCATATACAAATTTTACTATACAGAATAGTAATGAACCGGTAATTATTATTCCTGCCAGCATTGTCTTCAGGTTCCATTGAGCCTGAGATTCTTTTTTAGTAATTATACTCCGGAACTTTGAAATGATGAGAAGTAGCGGGTAATACAGAAGTATGCTATAAATAAAAGGATGAAGCGACTTTTTTAAATGAAAAGGAATAAGATACAGCCAGATTTCCTCAGTTTTGACATAATATACCAGTTTAGATGATATAAGAGGAATCAGTATGGACAAAATTATATACCCTAGACTGACAATAAAGCGTTTAGGAGCGGTTGAAAAGATTAATTCATGGATGATACAGAGAATAAATGCAAGAAAGGCCAGTCCTCCTGAAATAAAGTACAATAATGAACATCCGATAAATCCTGAGAGGTACCGGTAATTGTGATTAAGAACTGAAATATATAATGCAAAAAAGGATAATGATATTAACAATCCTGCTGTAGTTTCAGGTAAATAAAGGTGATGACTCTGCAAAGCTGCAAGAAAGATCACAGGAATCATTGACCAGAGTATTCCTTTTATCCTATAATGGCTTAGAATTATGGTTGAAACTAAAAACAGGGCAAAACTGAATAGAGTGACAATTAATGCAGCCATGAAAGGATTCTGATAGAACTGCACAAAAAAGGTGCCCAGCCAGCAACAAAATCCGCCTGGCTTTGATAGAAACATTGAAAAATAATCTCCGCTAAAAAGGAATAATTGTGTTTGTTCCTGGTAAATAAGCTGATAGCAATTAAAATACAGAAAGAAGATAAAATGAATAAGAAAGAACACTAATACTGTAACCCAGACCAAAAGCGGATTTTTTCTGAAGCGTATCATATAAAATTTTTAAATTAGTCAATGACAACAATTTACAGAGGTCAGCAAGGGGGATAAGTCAGTTTTCTATTAGATGAACCTTCATTATCTCCATCCGATTAATCTCAATCCAAGGTATGAAAAAAAAATTATCCGGCAAGGCAGGGAAGTACACATCTATTATACAGGATCAGGAATTAAGAATTCACTAAAAGGAATTATGCAGATAATCTGACTGAAAAATATTTCCCGGGAGGGTTATATTAAGTAATATTTATCATGAATTTTATTGTCATGTCATTCTTATTTCTTAAATTGTGAATGAAATTGGAAAACATTAAATCTGAAATATGCTTCCAGATAGCAAGTCTGATAAAAATGTTCATGTTGTAAAAAGTCGGAAATATATTACGTATTCCGGCTCGAATCTTTGTATGATTTTTATATTTCCATGGGATTAATATTCTACAATTATATTTACTCTAACCCAACTTTATCTATTTTTTAACTAACAGTTTAACAGTATGAAAAAAACTCACAACCACTTTTGGCTTTTAAAGCCGGAAGGAAATTTTCGCAAGTTATTGCCAGCTTTGAAAATTGTGATTTTCCTTCTGATTTGTGGATTGGCACTCCCGGTGTATTCACTTGCTCCGGGAAATCCTTCTGCTGACGATCAGCAACAAATCAGTGTATCAGGAAAAGTAACTGATGCCTCAACAGGCGAAGCAATGCCTGGAGTAAACGTCCAGGTAAAAGGCACGAGTTTAGGTGCCATTGTTGATGTGCAAGGAACATACACGATCACGGTACCCGAAGCAAATGCAACACTGATATTTTCATTTATCGGGTATGTTGCTCAGGAAATTCCTTTAGCTGGCAGGACAACCCTGGATGTTGCCCTCACAGCCGAAGTAACAGCTCTTGAAGAAGTCGTTGTTACAGGTTATGGCACTACCAGAAGAGCCAGTCTGACCGGCTCTGTCAGTGCCGTCAGGGGAGACAACCTGAAACAA
>CAZKWD010000146.1:0-3681 GCA_964556175.1 uncultured Rikenellaceae bacterium | reverse complement strand
AAGAGCCAGTCTGACCGGCTCTGTCAGTGCCGTCAGGGGAGACAACCTGAAACAATCACCGGCCACGAACATTACCAATAGTCTGGTTGGACGTTTACCGGGACTTACAACCATTCAGAAGAGCGGTGAACCGGGTTATGACAATACCACTATTTATATTCGTGGGGCCAATACTCTCGGTAATAACGCCCCTCTGATAGTTATTGATGGTATACCTAATCGTTCGATGGAGCGTTTGGACCCTGCTGACATTGAGAGTTTTACAATTCTGAAAGATGCTTCAGCAGCCATATATGGTACTCAGGCTGCAAACGGGGTTATTCTGATTACCACAAGACGTGGTAAGATAGGAAAACCCACAATTACCTTTAATGCGAACTACGGTTTTAACCAGCCCACTGTTATTCCTGATATGGCAGATGCTGTTACTTATGCAACAATGCTGAATGAGATTGCATATTATTCTAATCCCTCAGGTGGACGAAACCAGCAATATTCAGATGCTGAGCTGCAAAAGTTTGCAGATGGATCTGATCCATGGGGATACCCGAACACCGATTGGTTTAAAGAAGTGTTCAAACCCTGGTCGCAACAGGATTACGAAAATATTTCTATTTCAGGTGGTACTGAAAGTATGAAATATTTCCTCTCTCTGGGTCATAAATTTCAGGATGCTTATTATTATAACAGCGCAACCAATTTTTCGCAATATGATTTCCGGAGCAACATAGATGGGCAGATATCGAAGGATATCAGTATAGCTTTCGATATCTCAGGCCGCCAGGAAAATAAAAATTTCCCTACGGTCAGTGCAGGGAATATATTCCGAATGCTCATGAGGGGCAAGCCAAACATGCCTGCTTACTGGCCAAGCGGTGAGCCCGGACCCGATATCGAGTATGGCTTT
Source organism: uncultured Rikenellaceae bacterium (assembly GCA_964556175.1). Classification (GTDB taxonomy): domain Bacteria; phylum Bacteroidota; class Bacteroidia; order Bacteroidales; family VadinHA17; genus LD21. The sequence continues at coordinate 2,774 of CAZKWD010000146.1, read as the reverse complement.
AATCCTGCAGTAACCGTTACCGATGCTACCGGAACTGATAATGACAAAATCTATTATCTTGAGAGTAACCTGAGACTGAATGTCAAGATCCCATGGGTAAAGGGATTGTCTGTCCAGGCGAATGGTTCATATGATAAAGTATTCCGTTTCCAGAAGGAGTTCGAAACACCCTGGGACCTGTATACATGGGATGGTAATGCAAGCCATACCCTCAACAAAGAACAGAGAGGATTAGATGCCCCTCAACTTACCGAGAATTTCCGGGATGGCCATAAGGGTACTTATAACATATTTGCCACTTATGAAAATTCCCTGGCCGGAACTCACAATATCAAGGTGATAATTGGTACAGAAAGGCAAAGTGCACTTAATAACTATCTCCGTGCTTTCAGAAGGAATTATGTAACCTCATCCATTCCCCAGTTATTTGCCGGTGCTGCCGACACATACATGACGAACGATGGCTGGGCCGATCAGAATGCCCGTGAGAGCTATTTTGCCAAAATCAACTACGACCTTAAGCAGAAATATCTGGTAGAGCTGGTAATGAGGTATGATGGCTCCTATATGTTCAAACCAGGGAAACAATTTGGATTCTTCCCGGGAGTATCTTTAGGATGGCGTGTCTCGGATGAAAGCTTCTGGCAAAACAGCCTTGGCTTCATTAATGACTTTAAATTGCGTGCTTCATGGGGACAGACAGGTAATGACAGAATTTATTACGGCGGGTCATTAAAGGAATACCAGTTTCTTTCTACCTATAGCTTCGACAGCCAGAATTATGTATACGGGCAGAGTGTAAATGCCAAGATGCTGTATGAAAATGTGGTTCCGAATCCGGATGTGACCTGGGAAATAGCCAATCAGTCGAATTTAGGATTTAATTTAACCACGCTGAATAATAAGTTATCTGTGGAAGGAGACATATTCTATAACCTGCGTTCACGGATCCTCTGGCAGGCATCTGCAGTTATCCCGTCAAGCACAGGTATGACACTTCCTCCCCAGAACATCGGAAAGGTTTCAAACAAAGGATTTGAATATGCTATAACCTACCGGGGTATTTCAGGAGATTTCGGTTATGACCTGTCCCTGAATGGAAGCTATGCAAAAAACAAGATCGTATTCACCTATGACACACCTGGAATACCGGAATACCAGAAATCAGAAGGCATGCCGATGGGTGCAGATTTAAACTATATAGCAATCGGAGTTTTCGATGATGCAGAAGATGTAGCAAGTTATCCTCACTGGGCAGGAGCTCAACCAGGTGACGTAATTTTCAAGGATGTCAACGACGATGGCATAATTGATGGATTAGACAGGATGCGTGACAGTAAAACCAATATGCCAAGGTATATTGGTGGCTTTAATGCAAACTTTACATACAAGCAGTTCGATCTCAGTATATTGTTCCAGGGAGCAGCCGGTGCCATAGTATATCTTGGAGTGGAATCCGGTGATATAGGCAACTTCTATGAGAGATTTGCAGATAAACGCTGGACACCTGAAAATACTGGTGCTACCTGGCCCCGTGCATGGAACCGCGATAATGAGTACTGGAGAAACCAGGGCAATACTTTCTGGCAGTTTTCTACAGACTATATTCGCCTGAAAAACATGGTAGATTCAAGAATTTAGTGCGACACTAAATAAGATTTATTTAGTTTGTGCATATGAAATACAATCGAATAACGTTAAGTGAACGCATAGAGATCTACAGGCTCATACAGTCAGGTATGAGTGCCCGTTATATAGCACAGTATCTGGGACGTCATCATTCGGCCATTAGTCGGGAAATTAAACGAAGCACATATCCGTCTCACTATTTACCCGAGCATGGGTATGGGGTGATCATGGCCCAGGATATAAGTGAAATCGAAGCATCATCACGGAGACGATTAAAATGTAAACTCTCACGTAATCATCGACTTCGGGAGATTGTTTTGGAAAAACTAAAACTTCGTTGGTCCCCCGTGCAAATTTCTAAGTATCTTTCCATAACCTATAAAGAAGATCCACAGATGCAGATCAGCCACGAGAGTATCTATACCTATGTTTATATTTTGGGGCGAGGTTCACTGAAAAAGGAACTTCATTCATACTTACGACAAAAGAAGTTGGTAAGGAACTATAACAATCGGAAAGCACACCGGCGAGAATTTGAAGATATGATCAGTATAGAAGAGCGACCTGCATCAGTGGCAATGCGAACAGTCCCAGGTCATTGGGAAGGAGATTTGATTATAGGAAAAGAACAGAAAAGTGCAATCGGAAGCATTGTGGAACGTACAACACGGTTTTTGATCCTTGTACCCTTAAAGGGCAGGGATGCAGAGACAGTACGTAAGGCTTTTTCGAGAGAATTGAAACAGTTACCTAAACAAGTACGACTTTCACTGACTTATGACCAGGGGAGCGAGATGAGTCAACACAAGTTATTTACAAAAGCGACAAAGATGAAAGTCTATTTTGCACATCCTCATAGTCCATGGGAGCGGGGGACGAATGAGAATACCAACATGCTTATCAGAGACTTTTTTCCAAAAGGCACAGACTTTAATCAAGTACCCAGGTACAGAATAAAGAAGGTCCAGTCCATGTTGAATGAACGCCCCAGAAAAGTACTGAATTGGGAGAATCCTGCTACCGCATTTAATAGTATACTTCAGCAAATTAATAGATGATGAATAATCAAAAAAGATACCCTTTTATGAAAAGTATAATTTTATGTTATTTTTGAGTAAGTGTCGCACTAAATTTTTGAACCGAAG
>CAZKWD010000145.1:0-5954 GCA_964556175.1 uncultured Rikenellaceae bacterium | reverse complement strand
CAAACCAGATTTCGCTTATTGAATCAGAGAATTCGTTTGCATTTGATATTTTCAGGGAAGTGGTTGAAAATAGCGAGGAGCCGGAAAATATAATGATCTCTTCCCTTAGCATTTCCTATGCTCTTTCCATGACACTCAACGGTGCCAATGGTGCAACCCGTGACTCCATGTTAAAGGCTCTCAGGGTAACCGGTATGACACCTGAAGAAATTAACAGCTCATTTCAACAGCTTACCGAAGCCCTCCTCTCAGTAGATAAAAGGGTATTAATGACTATTGCCAATTCAGTATGGACAAAGGAAGGGTTTCCTGTAAAAGAAGCCTTTATTGATATACTTGAAACATATTACGATGCTGAGTCAAAACAGTTTGATATAAATGATCCGGCAACACCTGATATAATTAATCAATGGATTGAAGATAACACTAATGGATTAATAAAAGACATGATAGATAAATTAGAGCCGGATGTCGTAATGTTGTTAATTAATGCTATCTATTTCAAGGGAATATGGAAATATCAGTTTGATGAAGGTGATACAGAACAAAAAACCTTTTTTAAAACCGGTGATGAAACCATTGAAGTCCCGATGATGAACCAGGAAGTTGATTTAATGGTATATCACGGTGAAAACTTCACTCTGGCCGAACTTCCATACGGTCAGGGTAATTTTGTTATGGATATCATATTGCCGGATGATCAGGATGGAATCAATAGAATCATACCGGCTATTACTGAAAGTTCTTTCAACAGCTGGATCAACCAGGCAGCGGAAACAAAGGTTAATATGTATTTACCCCGGTTCAAGTATGATTATAAGAAAAAACTAAAGGATATTCTATCTGATATGGGAATGAGAATAGCCTTTTGGCCGGGTGCTGATTTCACAAATATTGCATGTACCGACCTGAATATTCAGGATGTCATTCATCAGGCATTTATTGAAACAAATGAGGAGGGAACAGAGGCAGCTGCGGCAACAGTTGTTATAATAGTATCATCAATGCCATCCGGACCTCTCGTTTATAATGCAGATCATCCATTCATTTACATAATCAGAGAGACTACAACCAATTCCATTATCTTCATGGGCTGCGTGAATGATCCGCTGGCCGAATAAAAAGTCCTTTAAGAAAATATTTTTAACCGCAAAGCACTCAAAGGAGCGCTCTTTGCGGTTATATTTTTTCACTACCTTTAAAATGTAAATTTCATTACCATATGAAACTGCTGATAATTGCTGCCTTAATAACCTTTGCCATGTCTGATTCGGATAAATTCGGAGATTACAATACTGCTGATCAGAGCCAGGAACCTATTTTTTCCTTCGGGATCATTACCGATGTACATCACTGCAACTGTGAACCTGAAGGTTCAAGATTCTATGATAAATCACTTCCCAGATTAAGAGAAGCCCTGAAATCGTTGAAAGCCTCTTCAGCAGATTTTATGGTTAACCTCGGGGACCTTATAGACCGGGATTATGAATCTTTTAAACCTGTCCTGGATATCATTGATTCATCAGGACTAAAAACATGGCACTGCCTTGGTAATCACGATTATTCGGTAGATAAAAAGTATAAGAAACGTCTTCCGGTACCACTTCCGGAAAAGGAGGGCTATTATTCATTCACTCATAAGAATTTCAGATTCATCATCCTTAACGGGAATGAGGTGAGTATATATGCTTCGGGAAACAAGGCATCAATAAAACAGGCTGAGGAATATATTACCCGGTTAAAAGCTGAAGGCAGCATCAATGCCATCGACTGGAACGGAGGTATAAGTGAAAAACAACTTAACTGGCTCGATACAGAACTTGGTGATGCTGAAGCTGAAAATGAAAAAGTCTTTATTTTCTGCCACTTTCCGATATGGCCGGAAAACCTTCATAACCTGCTTAATTACAAAGAAGTAGTATCTGTACTCGAAAAACATCATAATATAATTGCCTGGTACAGCGGACATAATCATGCAGGTAATTATGGTAATTTCAATCTGATCCATTGTGTTACCCTTAAAGGGATGGTTGAGAGTGAAGAAGCAAGTGCATGGTCGCTTGTAGAGGTATACAGGAATAAGATATGGATAAATGGAGCTGACAGGGAAAAAAGCCTGATACTGGCCTATTAATACTAAAAAATAACTAACTCTCCGGAAGCCTCATATGACAAAACTCGCAAAAGAGCTCACCCTTTACGGATTGATAATGGTAGCAATCGGCTCCTGTATAGGGTCGGGTATCTTTGTCACACCTTCACAGATAGCAGAATTAATTCCTTCATCATCTCTTATACTTCTGGTATGGGCTCTCGGAGGATTAGTTGCCCTTACAGGTGCTCTCACTTTCGGTGAGCTTGGAGCTCTTTTTCCGCATGCCGGTGGAATATATGTTTTCCTTAGGGAGGCATACGGAGGCTGGCTGGGATTCCTTTACGGATGGGCTTACCTCATAATTATCACATCAGGTTCGATAGCTGTTCTTTCACTGGCATTCTCCTATTATCTGAGTTCCATCATTCCCATGAGCGAAACCGGTATGATGATAACAAGTATAACTGCCATCGTGGTAGTAACAATACTGAATGTTCTGAGAGCAAAATTCGGTGAGATATTTTCAAACATTTTCACGGGTTTGAAAATTGTTGGTATACTTATAATAATTCTTGTGGGCTTATATTCGGAGACGTTGAGAATTCGTTTAAAACAATTTCATTTTCAACCTCTTCCGGGGCAGGGATGTCGGCCTTTGGTGTCGCTCTTACAGGTGTTTTGTTTTCATATGGCGGATGGCAGCATGCTTCGTTCCTGGCCGGTGAAACCAGAAATCCTGCAAGGAATGTACCCATAGCCATGATAACCGGAGCTTTGATAGTGACAGTAATTTATCTTCTCGTAAATACAGGCTATATGCTGCTTCTACCTGTGGAAGATATTGTATCATCAAAGAAGGTAGCTGCTGATGCAGTCAGCACAATTCTTCCTTTCGGAGGCAAGCTGGTTGCCGGGATAATTGCAATAAGCACGGTCGGGACTATGGGCATATACACACTCTCAACACCCCGTATTTATTATGCTATGGCCTCCGATGGTCTTTTCTTCAAAAGTATAGCAAAAATCCATCCAAAATTCAGAACTCCAATCTATGCAATTATCCTTCAGTCGGTGTGGGCAATACTATTGCTGCTGTTCTGGGGAACAGTCGAAAACCTGATAACTTATACTGTCTCTGTTGAATGGATATTTTTCACCCTGGCAGCCGCCGGGATATTTATCTTCAGGAAAAAGATGAAAGATGCTGAGAGACCCTATAAAACATTCGGATACCCGGTAACTCCTTTCATTTTCATTGGCATCACTACCTGGTTTGTAATTAATATAATGATAAACAAACCTTTACATATGGGGATCGGTTTTATCTTCCTGCTCATAGGCGTACCCTTTTTTCTTGTATTCAGAAAGATTCACCGATCTTGATGAAATTGAAAGGTACCCTGAGGATTAAAGAAAAGTATTCCCCTCTTTCAAGAATATCTTCGTCACCTTCCTCATAATACCAGTTATAGACACACCTGCCGTTTTTCAGAGCCACTCTTTTCATCATTTCCAGCAGATGAATAAATACTTTGGCACTTGCGCTGTTGAAATATTCAAGGTTCATATCAACCCTGGTCAGGTCTGCCGGCTCTTCAACGTAAGAGTCTATCCAGCTTTCGACAGGTGCAAAGAAATCAGCCACATTCTCATGTATTGAACGCCCGCTGATCTGAAGTGAACCCCCGGGACTCAATATTATTTCTGGCGTATTCTTCCCCGGTGCAATTCTTAGCTCCTGCATTTAGAAATATTTGCTCCCAATTTAATTAAATAAAATAAAATCTTCAATTATTAAAGCTGTCAAATAAAGGATCATTGAAGTTATTTATGGAAATTTCCCGTTTTTTTGCTTCTATTCCATGGTCAGCAATGAGAGTAGCATAATCGTCGTACTTACAGACGATTTCGACGTCACAGCCATCTTTTTTCATCAGGGCTGCAGTTATCCCGCCTATTGCGCCTGCGCCCACTACTAGAAACGACAGATTATTCTTCCCCATTGTAAAAACTTAATTATCAGGTCATAATCTTGCAAGCGGAGCAATGTCCTGTCCGGCAAACTCTCCTCTAAGATACTTATAATAACCAGTAATTCCAATCATTGCAGCATTATCGGTTGTAAAGTCGACAGCCGGGATGAAGAGAGCCCATCCCCTCTTTTCCGCCTCTGCCCTGACAGCTTCTCTCAAACCTGAATTTGCTGACACACCCCCTGCAATACCAATCTGTTTTATCCCTGTTTCCAATGAGGCTTTTGCCAGTTTGACGGTAAGTATTTCTACTATTGTATACTGGAGTGAAGCACAAAGATCTGCTTTGTTCTTCTCAATGAAGTCACTATCCTCCTTCAGCCTGTCCCTGAGAAAATAGAGAAAACTGGTCTTTAATCCGCTGAAGCTGAAATTGAGGCCTTTCACCGATGGTTTTGCAAATTTAAAGGCTTTACTATTTCCCTCAGATGCATGCCTGTCTATTACCGGTCCTGCAGGATAAGGAAAACCCATCAGCTTGCCGCATTTGTCAAATGCCTCACCGGCTGCATCATCTATGGTATTTCCCAGAACTTCCATATCGAAGTAGCTTTTCATCAGGACTATCCGTGTATGGCCCCCTGAAACAAGAAGGCACAGGAAAGGAAATGAAGGGACATTGTCCTCGCGACCTTTTATCTTGATAAAATGTGCCAGAACATGTGCATGCAAATGGTTGACTTCGATAAGCGGAATGCCAAGGGAAAGAGCAAATCCCTTCGCGAATGAAGCACCGACAAGAAGAGATCCCAGGAGCCCGGGTCCGCGGGTAAAAGCCACTGCACTGATATCGCTTATGCCTGTTCCTGAGCGTTTTAAAGCCTCATCAATGACAGGAACAATGTTTGCCTGGTGGGCCCGGGAGGCAAGCTCGGGCACAACCCCGCCATACGATCTGTGCACCTCCTGCCCGGCGATCAGGTTGGAAAGAACATATCCATCCCTGATTACAGCTGCGGAAGTGTCATCGCACGAAGACTCTATGGCTAAAATTGTTACTGGCATGAATGCTTTGATTTTCGGTATATTTTAGGTTATTTTGATCTATGATTTTTTAACCGTTTTAAATGATCAAAAGTATTAAAAAATCAGTTAAGTATATTCTCATTTTCCTCGGGATAATCATAGCTCTTCCGACAATATTTTATTTTATCCTGCGAATACCTGTAGTGCAAACAATGATTGTCAGAAGGATCACTGATCATATCTCGGAAGAGACCAGATCGTCTATAATGATTGGGAAAGTCGAATTTCATTTCTTTAACAGGTTGTACATGAATGATATACTGATTAAAGACCAGAACAACGACACACTTATTTATTCCCAAAAAATTTCAGCCGGCATAAGAAAAATTGACTTTAAGAAAAAAACATTCAGACTGGGAAGGGTAATCATTGATAGTCCTGTTGTTGCTTTCGCAGCGGACTCTGCCGGTACTCTAAACATAACGTGGTACATTGATAAGTTGAGGACGCGAAATGATACTCTGAAAAAAAAGAAAAATACAATCAACATAAATCAGATTGATATCAAAAACGCAAGGTTTTCATTTGTAAGCGATAAAGGTGCTAAGGGTAAAGCCCCTATTGATCTCAGTAATCTTCATCTTGCAGATATCAACTGTATCCTGGAGGGCTTTAGAATAAAGGACGACACAACTTCTTTCAATATTTATAACCTGGGATTCAGGGAATCCGGAGGTTTCAAGGTAAAGAGAATGAACAGCGCACTTGTCCTTTCCAGGAATTATATCCGCTTCAATTCAGCGTTCCTGGAGTGCGACAGCACAATTTTGAATATCTCTCATGCAGGTATGAAAGTTGAT
>CAZKWD010000144.1:0-5979 GCA_964556175.1 uncultured Rikenellaceae bacterium | reverse complement strand
GTTGTTCTTTCAAAAACAACAGCAAATGGAAAGCTGGGAGTAATGATTGTTCTCAACAGCGAAACAGATTTTGTTGCTAAAAATGCTGATTTTCTAGGTCTTGCCAATAAAATACTTGATACTGCCCTTGAAAATAAACCGACTGACCTTGAGGCACTTAAATCTATTCCTGTCGATGGAGTGAAAGCAGAAGACAAGGTTGTTGAATTTGTTGGTATTATCGGGGAGAAGCTTGAATTGTCATACTATGATAAAATTGAAGCTGCCCACGTTCAGGCATATATTCATCCCGGGAACAAGCTTGCTACCCTTGTGGGCTTTACAAAAGCCGGCCTGGATCTCCAGGTTTATAAGGATGTGGCTATGCAGGTAGCTGCAATGAATCCTGTTGCAGTTGATAAGGATGAAGTCCCGCAAAAAGTTATTGACCAGGAAATCGAAATAGGTAAAGAACAGGCCAGACGTGACGGCAAACCTGAGGAGATGCTGGAAAAAATCGCCCAGGGGAAACTTGGTAAATTCTTTAAGGAGAACACCCTGGTGAACCAGGAATTTATTAAATACAACAAGATTACCATAGGTCAATATCTGAAATCTGTTGATATAGATCTGGCAGTAACCTCCTTTAAAAGATATACTCTAAACCTTTAAATTAGGTTCATGATTCAATACCAAAGGTGGCGCTCAAGGGCGCCATCTTTTTTTATATCACTATTATCCTATCTTTACAATAAAGAACAATCTTATATGAAATATTCAAGGATCTTATTAAAACTCAGCGGTGAATCACTGGCCGGGAAGGGAAATCACGGTATAAATGAGACCATCCTTGATGAATATGCAAAACAGATTGTAGGGGTGGTAAATAAAAAATGTGAAGTCTCTATTGTCATCGGGGGAGGAAATATTTTCCGCGGAGTAAAAGGTACAGAGTCAGGTTTTGACAGGGTTAAAGGAGACCAGATGGGAATGCTTGCAACGGTGATAAACAGTCTTGCCATGGAAAGCGCCATCAAGAAGCTGGGTAGCAGGGCAATGGTTTTCACCTCAATAAGGATGGAACCCGTAGGAATATTCTATAACAGGGATAAGGTTGTTGAAGAAATGCAAAAAGGGACTGTTTGCCTACTTTCAGGAGGAACAGGAAATCCGTTTTTCACAACTGATACGGCTTCTGCCCTGAGAGCAGTTGAAACAGGAGCTCATGTACTACTTAAAGGCACAAGGGTGGACGGAGTATATACATCTGACCCTGAAAAAGACATAAAAGCCAGAAAATTCGATAAGATTACATTTGAAGAAGCAATTGCCCTCAGGCTTAAGATTATGGATTCCACTGCATTTACCATGTGCCGCGAGAATAACATGCCGGTCATTGTTTTTGATATGAACAGGCCAGGTAATCTTATGAAAGTTGTTACAGGCTCAGAAACAGGAACTCTTATTTATAATTGAAAGGGATTGCATTTCCGCCTAATTTATTATTTTTGTTATTTCGGTAACATTTTTATGGCAAATAACAGGAAACAAGAAATTTAATCCAGATAACCTGATTAATATGAATGAAGAAGTTGAACTGATAACTGAGGAGACAAGAGACAGGATGGAAAAGGCTCTTAGTCACCTTGAACATGAACTCGCCAGGCTGCGTGCAGGAAGATCAAACCCTGCCCTTTTGGATGGGATCACAGTCGACTATTACGGAGTTAACACTCCATTAAACCAGGTTTCGAATATAAACACTCCCGACCCGAAAACGATCCTGGTCCAGCCATGGGAAAAATCTATGCTGGGAACCATAGAAAAAGCTATAATGGCAGCAAACATAGGACTAACTCCCGTCAACAACGGTGAGGTATTACGGATAAATATCCCCCCGCTTACAGAGGAGCGGCGGCATCAGCTTGTAAAACAGGTCCGAAATGAGGGTGAAACTGCCAAAATAAGTATCCGTAATGCCAGGAAATGGGCAAATGATGAATTAAAACTGCTTCTCAAAGATGGCCTTCCCGAAGATACTGAAAAGGACACTGAAACAAAGGTTCAGGACCTTACTTCAGAATACAACAGCAAAGTCGACAAGGTAATGGACTTGAAAGAAGAAGAGGTTATGACGGTTTAAGCTTTAATATATACTTCGCTGCTGCCTTAACGGCCTCTTCACTAAATGCATCTTTATAAAATTGCTTATTTATATAGGCCTCCGTCTGCGACAGGTAAAACTCGTCTGCAGGTATCCCTGATGCACCTGTAGGTATTACTGTCAATGATTCATCCCAATCTGCTGTGTTGAAGATATGTCTTTCCGAAGCACCATGGTCAATAATGAATCCGGGGTCAAAAGAGTATGGACTTACTGTGTGATTGCTTCCTCCGACCGGATATTCATCTGAATTAAAACCAAATACCCTGTCAAGAAGCTTAATTGATCCCATGGGATGTGCAATAATTATCTTATGAACATTACCCCATGTCCATTTTGTCTGGTCCTCCCCAAGCTCATCTGTCATAGATGCCACACAGTCTTTGAAGCTTTTCAGGATTATATCATCAAGTGTCTCCATTTCAGGTGTAGAAATATCATCTACCCAGGAGTCAGGTCCGGTACTGAGTATGCGGTATATATAGTAATCCTTAGCCAGATAAAACAGCTGGTCAAACAACTCCGATAATTCATCAGACAGCAGGTTTTTGTTGAAGCTAATCCTGAAATATTCGAATACTGCAGGAGCTACAAGACCGGCATTCATATCATAATCCCATCCCGACAGACTTGCCAGAGCCTCAGCCTCAGCACCGGTAAGTTCATCTTTCCTGTCCTTCAGCCTGAGAATAAAGGGAGTCATCAGGGCAGCATAGTCGGAATGTTGATCCGTTATCATTCTTTTAAAATCCTCAATATTGAAAATCTCTTTCTGATCAAGCATCTGACGTATCCTGTTTATCCTGTATGGCAATGCATATCCTACACCTATGTAATATGGATAATCATCAGATACTGTCCTGTTATTGGCTGAAGAGACATAACCAATTTCAGGATTGAAGCTCGAAGGGAGTTGTTCAAAAGGGACATATTCTTTCCAGTCAAATTCGTCTGTTTCGCCGTTGCGTACAGATGTCCCTGTTCCTTTTCTTATTGCAATGCCGCCGCCTGTATTCAATCCTATGTTGCCGTCCACATCTGCATAAACGAAGTTCTGGCTTATTGACCGGAAATTGCTGATAGCTGTTCTGAATTCATCCCAGTTTGCAGCCCGGTTAAGCAGGTATACGGCTTTTATTTCATCGCTATAATCATATCCGGCCCATCTCATTGTAAGGGACACATCCTTTACATCTCTGAATCCAGATACAATGGGTCCGCGATGGGTGAATTTAAGTTGAAGCGTATCGGCATCCCCTCCCTTGATCTTTATTATTTCATCTTTCACCGCCATGTTCTTCCATTCATCATTGAAGAAATACTGGTTTTCATTTTCAGGATTTATTTTTTCTGCAAACAGATCAATATCATCGACCATCAGATTTGTCATTCCCCATGCAATTTTCTCATTATGACCTGCCACAACAAAGGGTTGACCTGGTACAATAACGCCTGTTACATTCACTTTCCCGGGCACTACCTGGTGCATCTGGAACCATATTCCGGGTGATCCGAAGCTCAGGTGCATATCGTTCGAAAGCACCGGTTTGCCTGTTTCGGTCCTCATTCCTGTCACCGCCCAGTTATTGCTTCCTGAGAAAGATACAATACCCAGTGCTTCAAGCTTATCCATCGAAGAGATAAACTCCCGGACACTTTTAAGTACTTCGTCACTTAATGTGAATCCCGGAAAAACAAATGAATTAACTGCTTTCCAGTCGGGGATCAGTTCTGCTGCTTTTTCCTGCCCAAACTTTTTAGCAAGCCTGTAATAGAAAATATCTGATGACAAATTATCTGAGGCCAGATCCCATCCCATATATCCTATTATGTTAGCAATATCTTCCAGCTTCCAGGGATCAGGCTTATAGCCTAGAATTCTGAATTCGGGCGGAAGTTTTTTCCCTGCTGCTGAAATATAAGCATTTACCCCATCGGCATAAGCCTGCATGCAATTCATTATGGCAGGGTCCTCGCTGCTCAATACCGTTTTGGATTTGGCTGTCATTTCAAGGCTGCGCAGGAAAAGATCTGTCTGTACATAGTCTTCACCGAAGATTTCGGAAAGCCTACCTGTTGTTGCCCTCCGGATAAGATCCATCTGCCATAGTCTTTCCCGTGCCATAATATAACCTGTGGCAAAATAGAGGTCATGTTCATTAACGGCATAAAGATGAGGCATACCTCTGTTATCTGTATAAACAGTAACCTCATCAGTAAGTCCTGAAAGAGTAAGTTCTCCATCATATTCAGGCAGGGCTCCCCTTTTAATACCACGCAGGAGGATTAAACCAATGATAACTGCCAGCACTATAAGAGTTAATAGTGAATAAAGAATTGTTCTAAATATTTTCATGTCATAAGAGTTTTATAATACTAAGATACGATTTTAACACAATTATCAATATCTGACACCTTTGAGGCCTGATGTACAGTTTCTGCAAATTTCTATGGCATTACGATCTGAGAGGATTCTTTCCCTGAAGGCTCTGTATTCCGGACCTTCCCAGATATCCCTGAAGGATTTCTCATTCAGGTCTCCCATAATATGAACGGCATTTTTATCAAAACAGCAGGGTATCACTTTCCCGTCCCATGTTATGACCGGGTTGAACCATAGCCTGGCACACTTGTTGGGAAGTCGGTTTTTTATTGTATATGCTCCCTCCTTCTTTTTGTATCTTACAAATTTTCGTCTTGAAGGGAGCCAGGTCTCAAAAGCTTCCTGGTTGATTATCTGCATTGATTTCAGTTTCAGGGAAGCATTCATCTTCCGGGCTAAACGTTTTACAAAAGGTATCTGTTTTTCATTCTTCCTGTTTACAAGAAATTGAATTTCAAGCTTTAACGGAGAAGATGCTTTTCCCCTGGCTTCAGACAGGTTACTTATCCCGTCCATTACCCTTGTCAGATCTCCATTGATCCGGTAGGATGAATAGGTTTTCTGGTCAATACCGTCAATGGAGATAATCAGCTTATTTAATCCGGATCTGACAATCTTTTCAGCATTTTCCTGTGAGAGGAAATGGCCGTTCGTTGAAACGATCGTATTTATGTTACGTGATCTCTCGAGGAAGTAGAAAAATCGGGGGTGCATCATTGGTTCTCCCTGAAAATAAAGGGTCAGGTAGTAAAGATATGGCTCAAGTTCAGTCAGGATTCTATCAAACAGGTTTATATCCATAAAGCCGCGCTTCCTTGTCATCAACCCGGTCCCGGAATGACATTCGGGACAATTCAGGTTACAATGATTTGTCAGCTCTGTTCCTACTGAAACAGGCATACCGCTAATAACAGCAGAGCCTTCAATTGTACTTTTCATATATGCAAGACCTGCGGTTAATGCATTAACAGATCTGACACCCGGGCGCTTCATAATTATTAATTAAAGAAAAAGTAAGATAATGAAAAAATTTCTGTTCAAATGCATAGGGTATGTGAGCATAGTTCAGGTCTTATGATTGAAGAAACATTCCAAACAACAGGATTTTAAAGATTATTGTATAACTAAATTAAAAACGCCATGAAAACACTGAAAAAGATCTCTTTTTATGCAGTAGTTATTCTGCTGGCTTTTACATTCCAGGTTCTGTCAGGAGTTGATACGGCTGACAGGAAGAAACATGACCAGCAGGCTTATCTCACATTCAAAGGGAAAGTTACAGATGCCGAAACAGGCACTCCCCTTGTATTTGCAACAGTAACCGTTTCAGAATCCAATGTTGCAGTTATTTCAAATATTGACGGGGAATTCACATTAAAAATCGTGGAATCATTGCTTTCTCAGAATCTTGAGATAACCTATCTTGGGTACAAGAACACAATTGTACCTATAA
>CAZKWD010000143.1:0-6006 GCA_964556175.1 uncultured Rikenellaceae bacterium | reverse complement strand
TTTGTAAAATTTATCAGTCCTGATGTTGATCCTATATAATCTGCAATATTTCTTACATTAGGTTCACATTCAGGATGAACTATAATTTTTGCATGTGGTTTCCTTTCTTTTATTTTTATTATCTCTTCAAATGAAATTTCTACATGTACATGACATGATCCATCCCATATTATAATATCCCTGTCCGAATTATTTACAACATGATTACCAAGATTCCTGTCAGGAGCAAATATTATTTTTTCATCTTTTGGAAGTGAATTTATTATCTGTATAGAATTAGAAGAGGTGCAACTAATATCAGATAAAGCTTTTATCTCAGCTGTAGTATTAATATATGTTACAATTGTCCTTCCGGGATTATCTTTTATGAATCTTTTAAAATCTTCTTCCTTACAGGAATCTGCAAGTGAACAACCTGCATTCATATCAGGCAAAAGAACTTTTTTATCAGGAGCAAGTATTTTTGCTGTTTCAGCCATAAATTTCACACCGGCGAAGAGAATTATATCTGCATCATTTTGTTCTGCTTTTTGTGACAATGCAAGACTATCACCAGTAAAATCCGCCAGATCCTGAATAATACCTGTTTGATAATAATGAGCAAGAATTATAGCATTTTTTGATCTTTTCAGTCTTTTTATTTCGTTAATATATTCCTGATTATTCATTTATAATTTTTGTAAAGTTAACATCATATTATATAATAACTTTTATATAAATATTACTTATGATGATATTAATATCCTGTTAATAGTGTTTGTAAAATATTATGAATTTTGTTGTAGTTTTTGAAATTATCATAAACAGAACATCTTTTTAACACATTAAAAAACATATCTCTTTTGTAAATCAATATGTTAATTACAATATCAACAATTGTTAAGATAAGGTTATTGATACATGAAACAGGACAAATGTATGTGTTTTGCTGTTTATTACCGGTTTAGATTATGATATTATTTGATGATAAAATAATGATTGAGACATTAAAAACATATTAAATATAAATTTGAGGAAATAAAAGGTCATTTATTAATTTTAATGAACACAGTTAAAAACACAATAAACAAAAGAAATTAACAGCTTGTTTTGCTTAATAGTATTACTTTGTATCTTAAAATGATATTAAAATAAAACAAAATGGTAAAAAAGAAGAAAATTGCTATAGTTTGTGATCATGCAGGATTTTTTCTTAAGGAGAAGCTTATTGCCTTTCTTAAAGATAAATATGAAATAAAAGATTTTGGAACATTCAGCAAAGATCCTGTTGATTATCCCGATTTCGGGCATACGATGGCAGAGGCAATTTCTGCAGGTGAATATGAACTTGGAATTACAATATGCGGGACAGGAAACGGCATGAATATGACGGCAAACAAACACCAGGGAGTAAGAAGTGCATTATGCTGGAACGAAGAAATAAGCAGGCTTGCAAGGGAACACAATGATGCCAATATTTGTGCTTTACCCGGCAGGTTTGTAACTGAATCAGAAGCATATCTGATTGTTAAGACTTTTCTCGAAGCTTCATTTGAAGGAGGAAGGCATAAACCGAGAATAGATAAAATACCTTTAAAAATGTATTAAAATGCTTTCAAATTCATGCAGATATGGTATCAGAGCTGTAATTTACATTGCAAGCCGGCAGGAAAAGAATAAAAAAACAGGTTTAACGCAGATTTCAAAGGATCTTGAACTTCCTGCGCCTTTTCTGGCAAAAATACTGCAGCAGCTTGCACGGCAAAAGATACTGAGTTCATTAAAAGGCCCTCACGGGGGTTTTTCATTACAACGCGACCCTGAAAAAATTTCCTTATTCGACATTGTAATTACAATTGACGGCGATGGTTTATTTAACGATTGTATAATTCATAATTCTAAATGCGGAGATGTGAATAATAAAAACCGGGAATGTCCGGTTCATGATGATTTTGCAGAGATCAGAGAAAAAATTTTGCAACTATTCAAAAACACAACAATACGCGATCTTGTAGAAAAAGCGGAAGACATAAAAAAGATAATTATCTGATCAGTTCTTTTCGTATCGGTTTTATTACAAGATAAATAATAATTGAGACTGTTATTCCTGCCAGGTTAGAAAGAAGATCTGCCAGACTTCCTGTTCTGCTTACAGTCAGCCACGATTGCAAAAGCTCCATTAATGCCCCGTAAAAAAGAGGAATAAGTGAAATAAACAACAAAATCCTGATTTTAACTATCCCCTTCCTGTGTTCAAAAACAATCACTGACATAAAAACAAAATACATCAGAAAATGTACTATATAATCAGCACCGGGAAAACTGAAAATAGATATTTTATCATATGTTTCAGCTCCCGAGAGACTTAGATACAAAATACCAAGGGCCATAAGTATTGAAAAGATATTCTTTTTTATCATTATTAATGTTTGTAGCAAATTTAGTTATTGAAATGGTAATTTATTTTTAATTTCGATATTACATTTAAAAATAATGGCCGGTATATATGTCCACATACCATTTTGCAAAACATTATGCAATTATTGCGATTTTTATCATATTATTTCACCCGGTGATCATTCTGAATTCATTAAAGCCCTTCTTCATGAAACAAAAACAAGGCAGGATTACATTGGGAATGACCCTGTTTCAACGATCTATATAGGCGGGGGTACTCCATCTGTATTATCTGTAAAAGAGCTGGAAACCATTCTAAATTGCCTTAAAACATGGTTTTCTATAGAACAAGATAGTGAACTGACGATCGAATTAAACCCTGATGACATAACTTACAATTACCTTAAGGAGCTAAAAAAATTAGAATTCAACAGGATCAGCCTGGGCGTTCAGTCATGGCGTGATGAAGATCTTAAAATGCTGAACAGGAGACATACGGAAGCACAAGCAGAAAAAGCTCTTCAGGAAACCCTTGATGCAGGATTTGAAAATGTGTCGATAGATCTCATATACGGAATACCCGGCATGGGATTAAAAGAATGGGAAAAGAATATCAGTAAAACAATTAAGTATGATATAAAACACTTATCTGCATATCATCTAACCATTGAACCCGGGACGGTTTTTGGCAAAATGAAAGAAAAAGGGCTGATCAAAGAAATAGATGAAGAAGAAAGCACAGCAGAATTCAACATGCTGCTAAAGAAAACAGAATCTGCAGGTTTTGTTCAGTATGAAATTTCGAATTTCAGTAAACCAGGTTATTTTTCTGTTCATAATTCAAACTACTGGAAACAGATACCCTACATAGGATTGGGACCGTCTGCACACTCTTTCAACGGGTATTCGCGCCAGTGGAATGTATCTGACATAATAAAATACATAAAACAGGTAACTAGCGACGAACAATTTTTTGAAAAGGAGGAACTGGATGCCAAAACAAGGTTCAATGAATATATTATGACATCTCTCAGAACAATGTGGGGAATAGACCTGGATTATGTTGAGAGCACGTTTGAAAAAGAAGGCTATGATTATGTTATTAACCTGTCGGGTAAATTCATTGATTACGGACTGATGAGGCGAAACCAAACAAACCTGATCCTTACGAACCAGGGTAAAATGATATCCGACAATATAATCTCGGAATTCATGATGCCTGATGACCGGTGATTATCTTTTTGTCAGCATGAAATTAGCCCGTCCTATTATGCTGTTTTCCAGGTATAATTCAACAGTATAATTACCAACAATAAAATCTCCGGTGTTATCCAGATATATACACATCTCAATATCCTGGTTCATAAAATCTGCAGTCCGGTTTGCAGAAAAAATCAATAAACGGTCTTTATAGCTGAATACATTATCGGGACTGTTTGTTATCACCAGCGAATCGGGGCGGATCACTCTCATGTAAACCCTTTTTGGTCCTGCTTCGGCTATCGGATTTTCGCGAAGAGTAAAGCAAACCCTTAATTTATCGAGCAGGTTGATCCTGGTTGTTTCCTTTCGTTTTCTGTTGAGTGCGGAAGCAATTATATCTTTTGCCTGTATCACCGAGGCTTTTTCGACTTTGGTGCTTAATTCTTCCTTTACTTTCGAAAGCTCTACATTTGAATCCTGAACCTTTTTTATTTCCTCCCTGAACTGCACGTTTTCCGCAACAAGAATTTTATTCCTGGTGTTGAGAGAATCTATCTGGACTATATAGCTTTTCATTATCTCTCTCATAGTAGATATTTCGTTCCGGTATTTCTTTATCAACTGAACGTTGGAAGCATTTATTGAAAGCAGCTGAATTATTTTCTGTTTTTCTTTTTCAAGTTTTGCATTAAGAGTATCATTATTTGTTTTAAGCGTGTCAAAACTGTATGCCAGAATCCTGAGCTCATTGGCAAGAGAGTCCTTTTCATGAGTAAGCACAGTTTCGGTTTCAATCATTTTTTTTCTTTGATCGAAATACATTATTACAAGAAAAATAAGTACTCCTGCAAGAATAATTGTAACGGCTATCAGGCCTATAGGAACACTTTTTTTGTTCTCCTGTAATTTTTGTGCCTCGTTGTTTGTATCTGTCATTCAGTTGATTTTAAAAAAGTTATTGGTGTGCAAAAATAATAATATCTGATATAATAATAAAATGTCCGATTCAATGATTAAATTTACAAACAGACTCTAACACACTAACCTGTTAATAATCAATAATATGAGTGGATTTTATGGTGTGATTTCGAAGAATGATTGTGTTAATGAAGTTTTCTATGGAACTGATTATCATTCGCATCTTGGTACGAAACGGGCCGGTATGGTCTTTATTGTTCCTGAAAAGGGATTCCGTCGTTCCATTCACACATTGGAAAACTCATACTTCAGATCAAAATTTGAGGATGAGTTAAAAAATTTTGCAGGGAATTCCGGAATTGGAATAATAAGTGATACGGATCCACAGCCAATACTATTTAATTCACACCTGGGCCGCTTTGCAATTGTAACTGTAAGCAGGCTTATAAATATAGAGGAACTCGAAAAAATATTCCTTAACAGGAGAACGCATTTTACGGAAAATTTCGAAGGAAATATAAATCCAACTGAAATGGTTGCAAACCTTATCTGTGAGAAAGAAAGCTTCGTTTCAGGTATTGAAAATGTATTTGAAAATATTAAAGGATCCTGTTCGCTGGCGATCCTTACTGAAGATGGGATAATTGCAGCCAGGGATAAGCTTGGAAGGACACCCGTTGTAATCGGAAAAAATGAGAGCGCACATGCTGTTGCTTCCGAGTCCTGCTCTTTTCCAAACACCGGGTTTGAACTGGAGTATTATTTGGGTCCGGGAGAGATAGTACATGTTACTGCAGAAGGGTATACGCAGCTAAAAAAACCCGGAGATAAAATGCAGATTTGCGCATTCCTGTGGGTTTATTACGGTTATCCGCCATCTTATTATGAAAGTATTATTCTTGATAAATGTCGTTACAGGTGCGGGGCACATCTTGCCCGCCGCGACAATGTAGAGGCTGATTTTGTATGCGGCATTCCCGATTCGGGTATCGGTCATGCAATAGGATATGGAAATGAAAAAGGTATTCCGAATATGCGGGCATATTCAAAATATACGGCAACATGGCCCCGCAGCTTTCTTCCCTCATTCCAGGAACAAAGAGACCTTGTGGCCAGAATGAAGCTTATTCCCAACAAGGCGGTAATAGAAGGTAAGCGGATGATCTTTATTGACGACAGTATAGTAAGGGGCACCCAGCTAAAGGATAATACTATTGATATGCGCAAAGCAGGAGCCACAGAACTGCATATGAGGATTGCATGTCCGCCTTTGTTGTATTCTTGTGATTTCCTTAATTTTACGCAATCAAGAACCCCGATGGAACTGGCTGGGCGCAGAGCAATAGATGAACTAAACGGAAACGATAACGAATTAAAAGAGTATTCAGATCCTGATTCTGAAAAATATCAGAAGATGGTGGACAAAATAGCCGAAAAACTTGATCTCGATTCCCTGGTATACCAGCGTATGGATGACCTTGTTGCAGCAATAGGCCTGCCCAAGGAAAA
>CAZKWD010000142.1:0-6042 GCA_964556175.1 uncultured Rikenellaceae bacterium | reverse complement strand
GGATCGGCTCTTGGCGACATAGCTCCCGAGGATAAGGTAGTGTCAATACCAGGCATCAGTGGCAGAGAGCCCAAAGAGATATCATTCAAAAGCCTCGCCTACATTATTCAGTCGAGAATGGAAGAGATAATAGACTTTATAAATTTCGAGATCCAGAATTCAGGGTATGCTGAAAAACTAGCCGCCGGTGTTGTTATTACGGGCGGCGGATCAATGTTGAGGCATCTACCGCAGCTAATGAAATTCAAGACAGCAATGGATGTAAGAATAGGATTTCCGAATGAACACCTGGCCGGAACAAGCAAGGATGAGATAAATCAGCCTATGTATGCCACCAGTGTGGGATTGATTATGTGTGGCTTCGAATATCTGGAGACCTACAAACAATCATTCAATATAGGACCGAAAAGTGAATACGTGAGGCCAAAAACAGAACCTGTGGAAGTAACGGAAATGGGACAGGATAACGAACATCCGGAATACCAGAAAGAACCAAAAACCACCCTGGCCGAAAAGATCAAAATGATGATGCAAAGTATGTTTGAGGTTGAGGATCAGTCAATTAATTGATAAAATTTAAATATGGTTGTGCTATCTTATAATTTACTGTTCATAAAACAATAAAAAATAAAGCTATGTCAGACGATATAATGAACTTTGATCTGCCTGTTGAAAGATCGTCGATAATCAAGGTCCTTGGTATTGGAGGCGGAGGAAATAATGCCGTCAATAATATGTTCGAAAGAGGAATAAGAGACGTTAATTTTGTGGTTTGCAATACCGACCACCAGGCTCTTACAAGCAGTCCTGTACCGGTCAAAATACAGATAGGCGAAGCACTTACCGAAGGAATGGGTGCGGGTAGTCAGCCTGATAAGGGCAAAAAGGCAGCACAGGAGAATATTGCTGATGTCATGGATGCCCTGAGCGGAAATACCAGGATGGTATTCATAACAACAGGCCTGGGGGGAGGTACCGGTACAGGTGCAATACCGGTTGTGGCAAAAGCCTGCAAGGAAGCGGGTTTGCTGACCATTGCGGTAGTCACAATTCCTTTCAAATCAGAGGGCAAAGTCCGTATCAGGTATGCAATCGACGGTATTACAGAACTGAAAGACCATGTAGATTCTCTCCTGGTGATAAATAATGAGAAACTGCGGGAGATATATGGTAACCAGGGAGTCTCAACAGCATTTTCAAAAGCTGATGATGTTCTGACTACCGCAGTTAAAGGAATAGCTGAAATAATCACTGTGGCAGGTTATATCAATGTTGACTTCGCTGATGTGGAGACAGTTATGAAGGATTCAGGCGTTGCTATAATGGGCATGGGAGAAGCTGCCGGCGAAAACAGGGCCATACGTGCTATTGAAAATGCACTTGCATCACCTCTTCTAAATTCAAACGACATAACAGGGGCGAAAAGCATCCTTATTAATATATCTTCAGGAAAAGGAGAACATGAACTTACAATGGATGAACTGGGTGAAATAACTGACTACATGTATGAAGCAGCCTCAGAGGATGCATTGATAATCAGAGGATTATCGCAGGATGAAAACCTTGGCGAAAATATAAGTGTCATTGTGATTGCTACTGGATTTGAGGCAAACAGTATATTCCAGCCCTATAAAACCAAAAAACCAAGACAGGTCGAGATATTGTCAAATAAAAATGTAATACCTCCTGTAGTATCTCAACAAAGAAATGAAGAATCCTTCACGGTTCATAAAAAGGGTAAAGAATCAATAATAACCGATTTTGAGGAGAAATCACAGGGTGAGCTTAATTTTGGATTATCAGGTAAAACGGATGAAGAAAATGAAACAGAGGGGAATAATGAATATGAGGATGAGCAGGATAAATCTGATGCCACACTGCGAAAAGTAAAACATATGCAGAATATTATGAAGAAAGGAGGCATCTCAAATAAAACAATGAAGGAAAATATTGAGACATTTGAAGATGTTCCGGCTTATGTGCGCAGAAACCTGCTTCCGGAAAATCCGGAAAAGCAGTCAGAAAGCAAATTATCAAAGTTTACACTCACTAACGATGAGGAGGAGGGGCCTGTATTGAGAGAAAACAATGCCTACCTCAATGATAATGTGGATTGATTAGCACACAAATCCGCACCAGCATCCTGTATCCCTGCTGATTTAATTTTCTATATTTGCGCAGATGATAAGAAATGTTTCAATATTATTTCTCCTTCTGCTATCGGCCGGGCTGTTTGCGCAAAACAAAGAACCAGCCGGGAAGAGGATAGTGAAACAATTTATTCTTTCCGATGATTATGCCGAAGAGGTTACAATCCCGTTCGATACGGTATTCTCGTTGTTTCACCGCCACCGTATTGCTGACAGGTACTCCCCGTTAAATGCCACACTGGGCAATTATGGACTGCCCTTTTACCAGATAAATTTTTTTGATCGTGTTTTTGATCCCGATAAATTCCTGTATGCCAACTATTATCCGTTTATTTTTCAGCCTGACAATGCTGTTTTCATGAATACCCAGGTCCCGTTTACGGAAATGGTATGGACATTCGGAGCCCCAAGGGAAACTTCAGAGCAGACATTCAGGGTGCGTCACTCACAGAATGTGAACAGGTTCTTAAATTTTGGTCTTATTTACGATATTATCTACAGTCTTGGTCAGTATAATTACCAGAGAGCAGAAGATAAGACTTTTACCTTTTTTTCTTCATATACCGGACCTAAATACAAAGTCTATTTTTCTGCAGGAGTAAATAATATAACATCCTATGAAAATGGAGGAATAACCGGAACCGATCAATTGCAACTGTACGAAGAAACCCGGGAAGTGCCGGTAAACCTCGGAAGCCTTAACACAGCAACCAGCATACTGAAAAACAGAAACATACTACTTGAGCAACGTTATACTATCGGAAAACAGGCACAAAAAGGGGATACTGTAAAAAATGAACCAAAAAACTTTTCAGGATTAAGCGGGACATTTTCACATATCTTCACATGGGAGAATAACAGGCGGACATATTTTGATGATAAACCGGAATCGGGATTTTATGATACAGTATTCATCCGTACTTCTGATACATTTGATTCTCTCTATACACGCAGCGTAAAAAACACACTGAGGTTTGATTTTGCCACGGATGAGGCAAGAAAATTCAGCCTCGGAGGAGGAGTGGGAGTACGAAATGAGCTTTTCCGGTACAGCCAGATAGTCCCCACTCATGATACAACAATTGCTGACACTTCAAGCTGGAACAAGAATAATAACGTACTGGTTGGCAGGCTTTACAACAATGTAGGAGAAAAGTTCAGGTGGATGGCAAACGGAGAGCTTTATCTTACAGGTTACAGAGCAGGAGATTTCAATCTTTCAGGTGAAATAAGAAAATCATTCGGATGGGAAAAGGGAACTGCATCATGGCTCATTACAGGCAGTATCATCAACAGAGAGCCCTCATTCTGGTATGAACAATGGGGAGGAAATCATTTTGAGTGGCATAATGATCTGGATAAAGAGTTCCGGATAGATGTTGGAACATCCTTTATTTATCCTGCCCGAAAAACTGAACTGAAACTGAACTATGCAATTATTGATAATTATACCGGGTTCGATGAATATGCGATTCCTTTCCAGCATCAAGGAGGATTATCGGTTGCTGCCCTTATGGTAAAAAAAGAGTTTAAAGCCTGGAAATTCCATCTCTCCACTGACATTCTTGTACAGCAAAGCAGTAATACTGACATTCTTGACCTTCCCCTTCTTACTACACGCTCGGCCGGGTTCTTCGAGCATCTTTTCCGTTTCAAGCAGACCAATGGAAGGCTTAATACCCAGCTGGGAGTAGATGTTATATATCATACTCTTTATCATGCGTATGCTTATATGCCTGCAACCGGAAGGTTCTACAACCAGTCGCTGGTAAAGACCGGAAATTACCCTTTTATTAACGTATTTCTTAACCTCAAACTCAAAAGAACGCGGATTTTCATAATGTTTGACCATGTAAACTCAGGATTAATGAGTTATAATTACTTATTAACACCCTATTATCCGCTGAATATCAGAATGTTGAGGTATGGACTTGCCTGGACCTTTTATAATTAAAAAATAGTTGTATCTTTGCACCCGTTTTAAAAGACCGGAAACGGATGTTAAACTAAAACAATTATTTTGGAAAAGGTTATAATAATAATATTAATATTTCTGGAGTCAATTTCAGGCTCCATAAACAAGAAACCGCACTCCTCCCCGGACAATACCACCCCGGTGAATATTGATCTTGATTCTATCAGGAGCAGGGGCAGGCTTATTGCAGTAACAGACTATAATTCCACGAATTATTTTATTTACAGGGGAGAGCCAATGGGGTTTCATTATGAACTACTTACAGCATTTGCAGATTACATAGGAATCGACCTTGAGATGGTTACGGAAAATCAGCTTGAAAATGCATTTGATCTTCTCAACGACGGGAAAGCTGATCTGCTGGCTATCGGCCTCACTGTTAACACTACACGAAGGAATGAGATCCTTTTTAGTGATCCAATCTATGAGACCAGGCAGGTTCTTGTGCAGAGAAAACCACAACATTGGCAGTCAATGACGCAGGATAAAATAAACAAAAAGCTTATCAGGAACCAGCTCGACCTGGCAAATAAGACAGTTTTTGTCCAGGAAAGATCTTCTCACTCTGAGCGCCTTCATTCTCTTGCACGTGAAATAGGTGATTCAATTATTATTGTTGAGGTCCCCTCTGATGCAGAGAAGCTGATTCAGAATGTGGAAGAAGGACTTATTGAATATACGGTATGTGACGAGAATATTGCGCAGGTAAATTCTACATATTACCCCGATATTGATATTAAAACACCTGTAAGCTTTCCCCAGAACATAGCATGGGGTATGAGAATGGAGAATTCGGATATGCTTGCAAGAGAGCTGAATCACTGGCTTGCTGCTTACAAGAGAACAGGCGATTATGCCCTGTTATATGCAAAATATTTTAAAAACACAAGGTCCAGCAGAATAGTAAAAAGTGATTATTATGCACCCTATACGGGAAAAATATCACGATGGGATGATATGATAAAATCTGCGAGCAATGATATAAACTGGGACTGGCGTTTGGTTGCATCACTTATATACCAGGAGTCGCGCTTTAATCCTGATGTCAGGTCATGGGCAGGAGCTTACGGCCTCATGCAGGTGATGCCTGGCACAGGGAAAAGGCTTGGCATTGATATAACTTCATCACCTTCAAACAACATCAGGGCAGGGACTCTCTATATAAGCCGCCTTCAATCTGTTTTTGATACGAAGATTGAAGATGAGAATGAGAGAATGAAATTCATCCTTGCATCATATAATGCAGGTCCGGGACATGTTCTGGATGCCATGAGACTGGCAGAGAAATATGGAATGGACCCTCAGAAATGGGATGGTAATGTTGAATTATGGCTGACCAAAAAGTCGGAGCCCGTGTATTACAATGATCCGTTAGTGAAAAGCGGATATTTCAAGGGTACTGAATCAATTAATTTTGTAAGTGAGATACTTGACCGCTTTGAACATTACAAAAATTTCATTCCCGAACATTTAAGCCATAATTATAATTAAGGCAGGTACAATTTCTTCCGCAATATGTGTACGGAAGGCGATCTTAATCGTATCTTATTGCCTTCACGGGAGTGATCCTGCTTATCAGCTTTGAAGGGACCAGCAGCATGACAATAATTGCTGCCATGGTACCTGCATTGAGAATGAGGATGTGAATCAGATCAAGATTTACCGGAACAGTTTTTATATAGTATGAAGAGGGATCAAGGGTCACCAAACCTGTTTTAAGCTGGATAAACGCTATTCCAATACCTATAAGGTTCCCCCACAGCAATCCTTTGCCTATAAGATAGGCAGCCTGGTAGAGGAACACTCTTCGTATCGTAACATCCTCAGAACCAAGTGCTTTAAGTACTCCTATCATATTTGTCTTCTCAAGTATCAAAATAAGCAAACCTGAGATCATATTGAATCCGGCTACCACAA
>CAZKWD010000141.1:0-6052 GCA_964556175.1 uncultured Rikenellaceae bacterium | reverse complement strand
CAATGTTAATCATTGATAAAGTCGGCAGAAAAAAATTGGTTTATTGGGGAGTATCCGGAATGATAATTTCTCTTCTTCTTATAGGTTTTTATTTCTTATCTGGCAAATCGATAGGAATAACCCCTGTTTTCCTTTTGTCATTCTTCATGTTCTATATCTTCTGTTGTGCTGTTTCTATCTGTGCTGTAATTTTTGTTTTGTTATCTGAAATGTATCCGACAAAGGTAAGAGGATTAGCTATGTCGATTGCTGGAATTTCATTATGGGTTGGAACATATCTAATTGGCCAATTAACCCCATGGCTGCTTGAAAATCTTTCTCCAGCAGGAACATTTTTTATGTTTGCCGGAATGTGCCTTCCCTATATGTGGATTATCTGGAAGAAAGTACCTGAGACTGCAGGAAAATCGCTTGAAGAGATTGAAAAACTATGGATTAAGTAATAATGACCAATACTCTATAATAATGAATTTTAAGGAATTAGCATTTCAATATAAAAATGAACTCTTTGACTCTGTCCTGCCATTCTGGTTAGAACATTCAATTGATTATAAAAATGGAGGATATTTTACATGCCTTACACGTGAAGGTGAAGTATTTGATACAGATAAGTTTATTTGGCTTCATGGACGTCAGGTCTGGTTATTTTCAATGCTTTACAACAAAGTAGAAAAAAGGCAGGAATGGATCGATTGCGCTTTACATGGCGCTGAATTTTTAAAAAAATTTGGGCATGATGGGAAATTCAACTGGTATTTCTCTCTGACAAAAGAAGGGAAACCTATTGTCCAACCATACAATATCTTTTCATATGCTTTTGCAACAATGGCTTTTGGGCAGCTTAGCCTTGCTACTAATAACCAGGAATATGCGGATATTGCTAAAGAAACTTTCAAGATTATTCTTTCAAAAGTTGATAATCCAAAAGGAAATTGGAATAAATCTTTCCCTGGAACTCGCGACCTTAAAAACTTTGCTTTGCCTATGATTTTATGTAATCTATCGATTGAAATAGAACATCTGTTGGACAGATCAGTTCTTGACAGAACAATTGAAACATGCATAAATGAAGTAATAAATATTTTTTTCCGTCCGGAACTAGGACTAATTGTCGAAAACGTTACAACTGATGGGAATCTGTCAGATACTTTCGATGGCAGACTTCTAAATCCTGGTCATGCGATTGAAGCAATGTGGTTTATAATGGACCTTGGAAAACGGCTGGGAGATGCTCAATTAATTTCTAAATCTAATTATATAGCTATTAAAACAATAGAATACGGATGGGATAAAGAATATGAAGGAATTTTTTATTTTTTGGATCGGCTTGGATATCCTGTTCAACAACTTGAATGGGATCAGAAACTCTGGTGGGTGCATATTGAATCACTCATAACATTGCTGAAAGGATATCAACTGACAGGATTAAAAGAAAACCTGCAATGGTTTGAAAAACTTCATCAATACACGTGGGATCACTTTAAGGATAAAGAATTTGGAGAATGGTTCGGCTACTTGAATAGAAAAGGAGAAGTGTTACTATCACTTAAAGGTGGTAAATGGAAAGGTTGTTTCCATCTACCCAGAGGTCTGTACCAATGCTGGCAAATATTGGAAAAACTAAATCATATTACTAACCAAATCTATTAAAAATGAAAAGAGTAAAGAAATTATCATTGTTAATCGGGGCTACATTATTGATGTTGTTCTTATCGTTCGGAGTAAATGGACAGAATGCGCCATCCCGGCAGACATCTGTGCCCCCCAGACCTGATCCTCAAATGAGGCAAGGCGTTATTTCTCCTGAAATTCAATCAGATAGTCTCGATAGAAGCCCACTATTGTTGTCCACATTAGTCGGTCAGATAATCTTATACATTAATCAGGATTTATCCATATGAAATAACCAGATGGCTATTAAGACAAATTAAGTTGTTTTATTTTTTTGTAGTTGATTAATTTATATTAGTCTCCCAACTAATTCATATATAATGCAATAAAATTATAATCGCAATACTCCGAATTTAAAAAATAGTACGTGTTTTAAAGATGTCTATAAAAAGGTAACTTTTTTGGACTTGTGAACCAGGTATAATCAATACTCAGGATACACTCTTCAAAGAAATACCAATGAGAGATTTTATAAATGATAAGTTAAAGACAAGAAGAGAAGTCTATCTGAAGGATTCAAATATAATTCTGGAAGACTATAGGAAGGAGATTAAAGATTAAATCTGTATGTAGCCATGTATGTAAAATAAAAACACCTCTCATAACATGTTGATTTACAAGTGGTATTATTATTATCTGTGGAGATTAGGGGAATCGAACCCCTGACCTTTTGACTGCCAGTCAAATGCTCTAGCCAACTGAGCTAAACCCCCGGATAAAAGAACAATCACTATTTATGTCAAACGCTCTAACCTCCCGATAGCTATCGGGATGAGCTAAACCCCCGGGTCTGACTTCGCAAATGTAAAGAAAAAATTAAATAATATTTAACATATGCTACTATTGTTTAGTTTTGACTGTATGACACTATTTTGTAATTTTGCAAGTCATAAAAAAATAACACAGAACCTTTTTCAGAGCTCCGGGTTATAGCTTAAATGGCATTATTATTGATTTTATAGTAAAACCGGAATAAGAAACGTCTTATATAATATTGTGGCAAAGAAAAGCAACATACCCGATTTTGATGACATTATCTTTGAATCACGGAACAAAGAATATGGTGCTTACCAGTTGCGTAAAAAACACAAATCGTCTGTTATAACCGGTATCATAATAAGCACGTTTATAGGATGTTCTGTTGTAATAATCCCCTTTTTAGCAAATCCGCCTTCTGATGCACTTTTCGCCGGAAGCGGCAGGTTTGTACAGGTACAGATGGATGTCCTTGAACCACCCCCGGAGGAATTTTATGTTCCGGCAGCGCCGCCACCGCAGGAATCACCAAAAATCCAGGAAATAGTTAAATATGTTCCGCCGGAAGTAGTCGATACAGTTATAAGCATTGATATAGCTCTTGCTGCCACCGATGAAATACTGGCTCATTCAGAGGAACCTATTGCCGAAGTCAAAGGGTCAACGGGCTACGGTAGTGACATACTTGAGGGAGAGGGGGGGTATGGATCAGATGAACCTTTCTTCCTGGTTGAAGTGATGCCGACATTCAAGGGAGGGGATTTAAACAAATTCCGCGACTATATACAGAAAAGGACCAACTATCCGCAGGAGGCACTTGAAAAAAAGATCCAGGGCAGAGTCTTTCTTACTTTTATTGTTGAGACTGACGGATCAGTGAGCAATGTTACGGTAGTAAAAGGAGTCGACCCCCTTATCGATAACGAGGCATTAAAAGCAATCATGGGATCGCCTGACTGGAGTCCGGGATTGCAGCGTGGACAGCCGGTAAGGGTGAGATATTCAATGTGGCTCAGCTTTATCATTTAAAGTCTATATATATACCAAAAGGAAATTAACAAATTGTTTTTTCAATGTATTTCTTATCTTTAACAAGAGTTATTAAATGAACGACGTATGAAAAAGGCAATTGGTTTATTAATTACATTGACGATAATTCTGTCAGGCTGCGGTTCTTCAAAGAAACAGCTTCAAAGAGGTAATTATGATGCAGCAATAGCAACAGCAGTGAAAGACCTGCGCAAAGATTCCGATGATGAAAAGCAAATAGATATCCTGGAACGCTCATTCAGGGTTGTTACCGAACAGGATAACGAAAGAATAAGGTTCCTCAAGATGGAAGGAAGACCCCAGAACTGGGATGAGATATACCTTATTTATAAAAGGATGAGCGACAGACAGTCACTTATCCGCACTGTTATGCCCCTGAACATCGGGAACAGGCAGGTCGAGTTCCCTTATGTTGATTACATGCCCGAAATGATAAATGCAAAACGGGAATCTGCTGATTATTATTACAATCACGGCATTGAACTGATGAATAGCGGGCTGAAAGATTCATACAGACAGGCATATTTTGAATTCATAAGAGCCAAAGAGTATGTCGGCGACTATGAAGGTATTGATAATAAAATTATTGAAGCAAAATACCAGGGAATGAGCAGGGTATTTGTATCATTGCAGAACACAACAATGATAGTATTTCCCAAAGAGTTTGAAGAGGATCTTCTGACGGTCGACCTTCAGGCACTTAACAATGAATGGGTGGAGTTTCACATTACGAATCTTGATGAGAACGTTGACTATAACTATTTTATCAATGTGAATGTGAGAAATATAGCAGTGAGCCCGGACAACACTGAAGAGAGAGATTCCATTGCTAAAAGGGATGTAGAGGACGGATTCGAATACCAGCTCGACAAGAAGGGAAATGTTATGAAGGATACGCTGGGTAATGATATAAAAGTGAAGAAATATAAAACACTGCAGTGTGCCCTGATAACAACATTACAGACCAAAACCTGCCAGATCGACGGTGATATTGAAATCATCCAGATGAATCCCAAAAATGTCCTCAAAAAAGATCCTGTTGGAGCACAATCAACATTTGAACATATGTCAGCAAGAGCGATAGGTGATATAGGTGCTCTCAGCACTTCCCAGCTCGAGAGGACCAAAGCCGAGGCAATGCCTTTTCCTTCAGATATTGAAATGGTGCTGAGATGTTCAGAAGCTCTTAAACAGGCAATCCGGGGCTCAATACAATCAAACAGGAGGCTTATTAATTAAATGATCGAGACAGGCCGGAAGGAGCAAACGGCAATCCTTATTGGCATCAATTATCCCGGACAGGACGAACGCGAAACAGGCGATTATATTGACGAGCTGTCATTTCTTACTGAGACAGCCGGAGCAAAAGCTGTAAAGAGTTTTATCCAAAAGCTTGATATACCCAACCCGAGAACTTTCCTGGGATCGGGCAAAATAGAAGAGATAGCAAGATTTGTTGAGAATAACCATGTTGACCTTGCAATCTGTGATGATGAACTGTCCCCGGGACAGATTAGAAATATCGAAAAAATCCTTGGCTGCAGAATTCTTGACAGGACAAACCTGATACTTGATATTTTTGCCGGACGTGCCCGCACTTCACATGCCAGGACCCAGGTTGAACTTGCCCAGTACCAGTATCTGCTGCCACGGCTTGCAGGCATGTGGACACACCTCGAGAGACAAAGAGGAGGAATAGGACTCAGAGGTCCCGGTGAGACAGAAATTGAAACCGACAGAAGGATCATCAGGGATAAGATAGCACTTCTGAAAGAACAACTGAAAAAAATTGACACACAGATGGCTACCCAGCGGAAAAACCGGGGGAAAATGGTGAGGGTAGCGCTGGTGGGATATACTAATGTAGGTAAGTCAACAATAATGAACCTGCTCAGCAAATCGGAGGTTTTTGCTGAAAATAAACTTTTTGCAACGCTCGACACTACAACCAGAAAGGTCGTTATTGGCAACCTTCCCTTTCTGCTGTCAGACACCGTGGGATTTATACGTAAACTGCCCCACGATCTTGTTAAATCATTCAAATCGACTCTCGATGAAGTCAGGGAATCAGACCTTATTGTACATATTGTGGACATCTCACATCCCGGATTTGAGGAACAGATAAATGTTGTAAATGAGACACTTGCGGAGCTGAAATCTTCGGACAAGCATTCAATTCTGATATTCAACAAGATAGATGCATTCTCATATACTGAAAGGGATAAACATGATCTGACACCCGTGCAAAGAGAGAATTATTCACTCTCCGACCTAAAAAAAACCTGGATGGCGAATGATAAAAATCATCCGACAGTATTTATATCAGCAACCAGAAAGGAAAATGTTGAAGAACTGCGTAAATTGCTCTATGAAGAGGTGAAGAAGATACATATAACCAGGTATCCATATAATAATTTCTTATTTGATAACCCCCCAACCTCCCGCTAACGCGGGACAGGCTCCCCAAGGGGAGCTAAAAACCCAGATATAATTCATAACATAGTGAAGATTGGGTTTCTTACCCCCTTTAGTTAATGCCAAATGACATTACAATGGGGTGATAAAAATAATTATA
>CAZKWD010000140.1:0-6167 GCA_964556175.1 uncultured Rikenellaceae bacterium | reverse complement strand
GTGACATTCACCTGGCAGGGAGGTGAGCCTGCACTGGCAGGACTCAGTTTCTTCAGAAAAGCTATTGAGCTCCAAAAGAAATATGGTGAAGGAAAAAGAATAGAAAATGCTTTCCAGACCAATGGAACAAAGCTTGATGATGACTGGTGTAAGTTCTTCGCTGACAATAATATACTTGTTGGTATCTCAATTGACGGTGAAGAACATAATCATGACCGTTACAGGAAGACATTTTCGGGCGGACCCACTTTCAAAAGGGTTATGAAGGGAATTGAATTGCTTCAAAAACACAAAGTGGATTTTAATACCCTGAGTACAGTAAATGACTATAATGTCCGCTATGCAAGCGAGACATACAGGTTTTTAAAGAAAATAGGGAGTGGTTTTATGCAGTTCCTGCCGGTTGTTGAGAGAATAAAGAAGGATTGTAATAAGGATGATTTGAGCCTTGTTGCTCCTGTTCATGGTGAAGCTGAGGTTACAAGCTGGTCGGTTGGGGCACAGGAATACGGGCAGTTCCTTATAACGATATTTGATGAGTGGGTCAGGAATGATGTTGCCCGCTGTTATGTCCAGATATTTGATGCTACCCTGGCAAATCATGTCGGAGAAAATCCGGGACTCTGTGTATTTGCGGAAACGTGCGGTGATGCCCTGATATTAGAATACAACGGCGATCTTTATTCATGCGACCATTTTGTCTATCCTGAGTACTTCCTGGGTAATATCACGGAATCTTTACTGGTCGATATGGCAAAATCTCAGCGCCAGTTTGATTTTGGCATAGATAAAAGGAACAAACTGCCGGGCTATTGCCTGAAATGTGATGTTCGCTATGCTTGCCATGGAGAATGTCCGAAACACAGGTTCATGTTCACTCCCGGAGGCAAACCGGGACTGAATTATCTCTGTGAGGGATACAAGTTGTTTTTCAAGCACACTGAACCATACATGGAATACATGGCCAAGGAACTTAAAAACAAACGGCCGCCGGCCAATGTAATGAACTGGATAAAAAACAGGGAGCAGCAGGTTGTAAAAGCGGCAATTCCGGGAAGGAATGACCCATGCCCCTGCGGCAGTGGTAAGAAATTCAAAAACTGCTGTGCCCTTAAAACTCCATGGTCCGGGTTACAATGATCTGAAAACAAAGAACTTCAATTTAATCCAAATACCCCGCTCCTGCCGGTATTTCAAAGTCCGGATCAATCTCGTCATGTTATAGATTAGTGTCTAATTAATTTACATCAATTAGTCTAATAATTTTACAATATTAATATTTATATAGTTTATATTAATCAGATTATTAGTTAAATACAATAATGGCATGATCTTTGGCAAATAATATAAATTAATTGTAATTATAGAAATGAAAAAGAGTATCTGGATAGTATCAATTTTTATAATTTGTTGTTGGCATGAGAGTGTCGGGCAGGATAAAAAGTGGACACTGGAGGATTGTATCAGTTATGCTGTTGAGAATAATATTGGTTTGAAACGACAACAACTCCAGACTGAAACTTACGAAACCAATTTATTAAAATCACGTATGGATTATCTACCGTCACTTAACTTCGGATCTGATGCCCAGATGGGATTTGGACGATCAATAGACCCGGTAACAAACCTTATTACATTTGAACAGAACATAAGTAATTCATATTCAATAAGTACAAGCTTAAACCTTTTTAACGGTTTTGCCACAATTAATACCAGTAAAGCCAACAGGTATATGTATATGGCAGGTCTGGAATCAGAGAAGATTGCACGAAACACACTTATCATAAATATTCTTGGACAATATTACCAGGTGCTGTATGCAAGAGGGATTGAGGAGGCTTCAAAAATGCAGGTTGAACTTTCTGAAAAGCAATATTTCAGGATAACAAAAATGGTGGAGACAGGCAGAGAGGCATTATCAAGGCAATATGAGATAGAAAGCCAGCTTTCGGATGACAGGCTCTCTTATACCATTGCTCATAATAATGCCAGCCAGGCAATAACCACTCTTAAACAGATGCTGCAGCTTGACCCTGAAATAGAATTTGATATAGTGATACCGGATCTTGATAATCTGCCTGTTACTGACGATCGCTTCAGAACTGACAGTATCTATCAGGTCGCTACCCGGACTCTTCCCCGTCTCAAAGCAATTGAATATGAACTTGAGGCAAACAGGAAGCAGATATCTGCTTCGAAGGGTTATCTGGCACCAGGTCTTTCCATAGGAGGTGCTGTATTTACCGGTTATTACAAAATTCTCAGCGATGATGCACCAGAACAATCCTCCTTTTCAACACAATTGAAAAACAATAACAGCCAGGCTATCTACTTTTCACTTAACATACCGATATTCAACAACTATACTACCGGCAGGAACATCAGAAATGCCAGGATAAGGAAGAATGATACGGAACTGAGGCTCGAGCAGGAAAAGAACAGCCTGTTTACTGAAATAGAGAACGCCTGTCTTAATTATACAAGAGGCAGGGATGAATACCTGGCAGCAAAATCAAACCTTGAGTTTAACAACAGGTCATTCATCGCTGTTGAAAAGAAATTTGAATCGGGTCTCGTTGATGTAACCGATTATTCAGCAGCCAAAACAACACTTTTCAGGGCAGGAGCTGAAGCATTGCGGACAAAACTCCAGATGTATATAAGGAAGCTCACCATAAGTTTTTATGTAACAGGAGAATACGAGAAAATAATTTTTAATTAATACCATAAATACAGAACCGGTATGGATACACCTGTTGAAAATATGGACAAACCTATTGCGAAGAAAAAAGGTCTCCAAAAGAAGCATATAGGATATATATTGGGCGGTATAATAATTCTTGTGTTGTTTTATATGGCTTTTTTTACCGGCCATGTCTCGACATATAAGGTGGAGAAGGACAAGCTGATCATTGAGACAGTTACCCAGGGCCAGTTTAACGATTATATTACTGTTCCGGGTACCGTGGAACCCATAAGCACAATTTTTCTCGATGCTCAGGAAGGAGGACGGGTTGAGGAGATACTTATAGAAGAGGGCTCGATGGTCAGGAAAGGAGATATCATCCTCAGGCTTACAAATCCTGACCTTCATCTGAATATACTTGACAGTGAGGCACAGCTTGCTGAGAAGGAAAACTTCCTGAGAAACACCCAGATAGCCATGGAGCAGGACAGGCTGCAGATAAAAAGGGAGTTGCTGAATCTTAAATATGATATTGAAAGAAAAGCGCGCAATTTCCGGCAGAATGAGATCCTGATGAAAGATAACCTGATATCCAGGGAAGAATACATCAGATCAAGGGAGGACCTGGAGATGGCACGTCAGTCCAGGGACCTTTTTATTGAACGCCAGAGTCAGGATTCGATATTCCGGTCGGTGCAGGTCGACAATATGGTCAACAACCTTGATAATATGCGCCGCAACCTTAACCTGGTGAGGCAGAGAGTCGAAAATCTGAATGTACGGGCCACTGTTGACGGCCAGTTGGGACTGCTGGTGCCTGAGATCGGCCAGTCTATCTCACGCGGTGCCAACATGGGGCAGATAAATGTCCTGACGTCATATAAGGTCACTGCACAGATCGATGAACACTATATTGACAGGGTCAGAACGCAGCTTTCTGCAACACTTGACAGGCAGGGCAGTCTGTTCAACCTGGTAGTCAGAAGGGTTTATCCTGAGGTCAGGAACGGGACATTTGAGATCGATATGGTCTTCACTGACACCATGCCGGATAATATACGAACAGGACAGACTTACTATATAAGCCTGCAGCTGGGACAGCCGAAAGAAGCTTTGCTGGTGCCTATCGGAGGATTTTTCCAGGAGACAGGCGGACAATGGATATTCGTACTTGATCCTTCCGAATCGTTCGCTATTAAACGGAATATTTCGATCGGGAGGAAAAATCCGAAATACTATGAATTACTTGAAGGGCTACAACCCGGAGAAAAAGTTATCATTTCGGGCTATGAATCCTTCGGCAAGAATGAAAAACTGGTTTTCAAAAATTAAACAACAACTAATACTTAATGCAATGATTCAAACAAATGACCTTACCAAGATCTTCAGAACTGAAGAAGTTGAGACAACAGCTCTCAATAAAGTGACCCTTACTGTGAAAGAGGGTGAATATGTCGCAGTCATGGGACCATCGGGATGCGGTAAATCAACACTTCTCAACATCCTCGGATTACTCGACAATCCGACTGAAGGAAGCTACATCTTCAATGGAACGGAGGTGGCAAGCCTGAAGGAACGTGACAGGACTGTCTTTCGGAAAGGCAACATTGGGTTTGTCTTCCAGTCCTTTAACCTTATCGATGAACTGAATGTTTATGAGAACGTCGAGCTGCCTCTTATCTATTTGAAAATGAAGGCAAGTGAGAGAAAGCAAAAAGTTGAGGAGGCACTTACCAGGATGAAGATCACACACAGGGCAAGGCACTTTCCGCAGCAACTCTCAGGAGGGCAGCAGCAGAGAGTGGCAATTGCACGGGCCGTTGTGGCAAATCCAAGGCTTATCCTTGCTGACGAGCCGACAGGTAACCTCGATTCAAAAAATGGTATCGAAGTGATTAACCTGCTTCTGGAACTTAACAAGGAAGGTACCACTATCGTAATGGTCACTCATAATGACAGGGATGCAGGATATGCTCACAGGATTGTGAACCTGTTTGATGGCAAAATAGTAAGTTAGTAAGATCCGGGGTCGATCTTTCTGAGCTTATTATAGAGTG
The DNA here is from genome assembly GCA_964556175.1 of uncultured Rikenellaceae bacterium. Taxonomy (GTDB): domain Bacteria; phylum Bacteroidota; class Bacteroidia; order Bacteroidales; family VadinHA17; genus LD21. The sequence goes on along the minus strand of CAZKWD010000140.1, from coordinate 1,424 downwards.
TCTGCCTGGTTATGCCAAGTTTTGAGGCTGCCACGCTGATATTGTTTCCATGCCTTTTAAGGCAGTCAAGTATCAGTTTCTTTTCCATCTCAGCAAGAGTGATCTCCTGAGGAGAAACGCTTTTTGCCTGTGGCCTGAACTCAAAATCCGTGGGAAGCAGGACATTTGAATCACTCATTATAACAGCTTTCTCAATTGCATGCTGCAACTCCCTTACATTACCGGGCCAGGTGTAATTGGCCAGTTTTTCCAGGGCGTGTGTATTTATTCTCACAGAATCATCCCTGTTATATTTCTCACAATAAACCTTCACAAAATAATTTGCAAGAATTGGAATATCATCAACCCTGTCGCGTAAAGGCGGCACATCAATAATTATGGTGTTTATCCTGTAAAGAAGATCCTCACGGAACCTTCCCTCTCCTACCATTTTCTCCAGATCGCAGTTCGTGGCGCATATCAGCCTTATGTCAACCGGAATATGCCGGTTCGAACCAACTCTGACAATCTCCCTGTTCTGGAGGGCATTGAGCAGTTTTGATTGTGACTGGAGTGAAAGATTACTTATCTCATCCAGAAACAGTGTTCCGCCGGAGGCAAACTCAATCTTTCCCTTCCTGTTTTCCCTGGCATCTGTAAATGCTCCCTTTACATGACCAAAAAGCTCACTTTCAAAAAGTGTTTCGGTGATCGACCCCATGTCAACACTTATCATCAGCTCTCCTGCCCTGCCTGACATATTATGTATCTCCCCGGCAACAAGTTCTTTTCCGGTCCCGTTCTCTCCGGTTATGAGAACATTAGCATCTGTGGGGGCAATCTTTCGTACAATGTTCAATACATTGATCATTGTTGGCGATGCCCCCGGTACAAGCTTATCAGTTCTCATTTTCATTTTAAAATAAAAAACAAATATAGTGAAAAATGTCTAATTATTTGACATATTAAGTGAAGGTTAAATTATACAACACTTTTCATAATTTTTTCATACTTAATGCAACTTTCAGTTCCGATCGCCGTCTTTATGATGAATATTCAATGACAGATTTGAAGAAGAACACTTAATACCTGTAGTAAATATGACCGTAAAATTATATCCGAACGAAATAGTCCTGAAGGCAGGAGATACCAACCAGGTTATTGATGAACATAAAGTTGATGGTAAACTTATTGTAACAAACCAGCGGATATATTTCAAACCGCTGGATGAATTAAAAGAGAGATTCAATTTCGAGATATTATTCGAAAATATCCTGGAAGTTATTTTCTATAACAAGAATTTGAGTTTTGTAAAAGGTATCAATGTTGTCACCAGGGACGGGCAAAGCCATTCCTTCCCTCTGAAAAAACGCGATGAGATCGGACAGCTTATAAATAAGATGTATTAATCCCCAAATCCCTCCCGATACGCTTTCACTACGCTC
>CAZKWD010000139.1:0-6170 GCA_964556175.1 uncultured Rikenellaceae bacterium | reverse complement strand
CGGAACATAACCGCTGCTTCCTCTATTATTCTTTGTTTATTATCCATGGTAAAAATAAAAACGCTGCAAAAATATGAAAACTATTTCAGTTTACAAAGTTTTCATAGATAAATTGCTGTTACATTTAGATAAAAGAGCGAAATTTACCGGTGAATAACAAAAGGCATTAAGGCGTTAAGGTTAACAATATGGCAGCCTTAAAGTTTTAATACCCTAAAGCAGTAAGGCCATAAAGCCTTAAAGCCAATACATTATAATTTTAAATAATATGACAAAACATAAATTAATTTACCAGGTCGATGCATTTACTGCCGAGCCATTTAAAGGAAATCCGGCAGGAGTATGTATTCTTCAGAAGGAGGTTTCAAAAAAATGGATGCAAAATGTTGCTGCTGAAATGAATCTTCCGGAAACTGCATTTATTGTGGGTACAGGTGATAAGTATAAAATCAGGTTTTTTTCTCCTGAATCAGAGGTTCCCCTGTGTGGTCATGCAACTCTTTCAGCAGCTCATATTATATACCAGGAAGGAATTGTCAGTAAGGATAAGACCATTACATTCACCTCTGGGGTTGGAGATCTATATGTCAGAAAATCAGGAAACTGGATTATTATGAATTTCCCTGCATATAGTGTTGAACCAATGCAGATTCCATCATCTGCTGAAAAGCTTATTGGTATCAAACCAGAAGAACTTTACAGGAGCAGTCACGGCTGGACCCTGGCACTGCTGCACAGCGAAGAGGATGTACGTAATCTTAAGCCCGATTTCAACCTGATGAAGGATTCCCCTTTTGGTAATCTCATTGTTACAGCTCCATCTGAAGATACAAATTTTGATTTTTGTGTCCGTTGCTTTGCTCCTGCATTGGGGATAAATGAAGATCCTGTTACCGGTTCGGCACATAGCGCCCTGACTCCTTTCTGGAATAAGAAAACCGGGCGTGAGGAATTCATTTCCCGCCAGGTATCAAAAAGAAGTGGTATCTTAAAGGTAGTCTTGAAAGGCAACAGGGTTGAAATTGCAGGTCATGCCAAAACAGTTTTTAAGGCTGAATTGTATGTGTAAAAAGTAAAACGGTTCAGAGGTTTAGTGGTGTAATGGTTTAAGATCAATAGTAAATAGATAATACAGGAAAACTTGCAACAGAAAGAATGGTATGTAATTGATAATGCGGAGGATGTATATTCTCCGGCACTTCTGATCTATCCCGACAGGATCGAAGAGAATATTCTTAAAATGATTGTTATAGCTGGAGATGCTGATCGTCTGAGGCCCCATGTTAAAACATATAAAATGCCGGAAATCATCCGGTTACAGATGAAACACGGAATAAAGAAATTTAAATGTGCCACTATTGCTGAAGCTGAAATGGTTGCCAGGTGCGGGGCTCCGGATATATTACTGGCATACCAGCCTGTAGGACCTAACATAAACAGGTTTTTCCAGCTTAAAAAATCTTTTCCGGAAATAAAGTTCTCATGTATTGCTGATTCGGAAGAGGTGATAATGATGTTATCGGAGGCTGCATCAACAAATAACAATGAGACACATGTCTGGCTGGATATCAACAATGGTATGAATCGAACCGGTATTCAGCCCGGGGTAAAAGCAGCTGTACTGATAAACATGATCAATAACCTTCCAATGCTTAAAGCTGAGGGATTGCATGTTTATGACGGTCACATAAATGAACCCGATTATTCTCTACGAAAAAAAATATGTGATGAATCATTTGCCCCTGTCACGGATTTCCTCCAGGAACTCGGGAAAGAAGGAAATGCACCTTTGAAGATCATTGCAGGCGGATCACCTACCTTTCCTCTGCATGTGCATCATGAAAACGTTGAAATGAGCCCCGGAACAACATTATTGTGGGATTATTGTTACAGCAGTGCTTTCCCCGATATGGGCTTTTTACATGCTGCAGTGCTTTTATCACGTGTAATCAGTAAACCTGCTGAGGGGATAATCTGCCTTGACCTGGGACATAAATCTGTTGCTTCAGAGATGCCCCAGCCAAGAATTAAAATTCCAGGTCCGGGAAATTACACTATAGTTAATCATAATGAGGAACATATGGTTATCAGGACAGACCGTGCATCAAAGATGAAAATCGGTGATCCTGTTTATGCTATTCCTTTTCATATCTGCCCGACCGTTGACAGGTTCGATACAGCTTCTGTTGTCAGAAATGGAAGAGTCACTGAACAGTGGAGTATTGAAGCACGAAAAAAGATTATAACAATCTGATAATGTGTCTAAAACAAAACACAGCTGGGATTTAGTATAGGGGTGTGGCAGTAAAAAGGTCTTATTGTCTTAAAGTCTTTTAGTCATCTTTCAACGAAGCATCAGGATAGCAAAACGTAAGAACAACAAAGCGTAAGGACCTATAGACTTTAATTATCGGTACAAATATAAAAACCCCCGGTAAGCTTTTCCGTCATAATCGACGTCATCCCATCCTAATGCCCTGATAATATAGAAATAAACTCCGGGGCGGGCTTTTACGGAAGAGTTATTGATATTACCATCCCAGCCTGTCCAGTTTTTGAGGTTCTCTCCTTCGCCACTGAATGCATAAACTTTCATCCCTGAACGGCTGAAGATCTCTATGCTCAAATATCTCAGCGATTTAGATTTAACCATAAACCTCTCATTGTATGGATCACCATCGGGAGTGAAAACATTCGGGATACTGAGAGCTGATGGTTCAACCGTAATTATTTCCGATCTTAGTGAATCTTTACAATAACGCTCGCTTTCAATATTCAGTAAAACCGTATACTCTCCTGGTTTATAGTAAATATGCGGCTCAGGATTCTGCTGGTATGAGAAGGTGCTGTCACCAAAATCCCAGGTGTACAGGTACCCCCTCACTGATTCATCAGTAAATGTAACTTCAAGTGGTGCTTCGCCCTCAGAAGGATCAAATATAAAATCAGCGTCTACATGGATCGACTCATAGAAAAAGGATGATTCGCTGCTGCATGCCAGCGAGTTAACGGTTAATGTATATGTCAGATCTTCAAGTGGAGGTTTGAATGTGATCGGGTCAATGTCTGTTTTCGGATAAGGAATTGGTGATATTGGCTCTGACGACCAAATAAAAGATAATTCGTTACTCAGGTTAAGCGGGGAACCTGAGCCACGATCAAAGTAGGGGAATGTATTTACAGTTGCAGCAGTATCACCATCAAGAGCCACATAATTGCAGTGTTTTATAGGATTTACAAGCTTTGCCTCAGCAAAAGGAGGTTCGTCAAATACTACCCAGGCCACAAAACTTGTATCAGGGAAACCTGCACTGTCTATTTCCAATTTATACCCACCTTCAACAAGGTTGTTTATTGTTGAAGAGGTCACACCTGTTTCATTTTTAACAGCATCGCTGAAACTATTGTTGGTTTCATTCCAGCGGAACCAGGAAAAGGTATAGGGTCCTCCTCCACCGGATACAGAAGAAGAAAGCGTTCCTGTTTCTGTACCAGTGGTACTGCAATAAATAAAAATGGGATCATTTGTACCCGGCATCGACGGATATGAGGTATACCGTATTGCACCGGATCCGGGAGCAGTAAGCTGTCCATGCAAAATTAACGGCAAAAAAACGGCTGCAATGATAAACCAAAAACGCACAGGCAAACAGAGATTTCTTATATTAACGTATCCTATTACACTATTTGTATAATATTTCACAATTATAATAAAATCTATTGAATTTGGATTTATTGAGATGCAATGCATATTGTTGAGACGCGATGTATCGCGTCTCTTCATCATGTTTGTTGATAAGTTTTGCTGATAATTTTTCAACTTACTATTTAGCTGAAGTGGTATTTATTATTTTTGTCTCACCCCAAACGCTGTAATTCTTGCAAATTAATGGCTCATAATTATCTCAACGACCTGAATAAAGCTCAGCAAGAGGCTGTTATCCATACTGAAGGACCGGCTCTTGTCATTGCAGGTGCCGGTGCCGGGAAAACCAGGGTGCTCACCCACCGGGTTGCACATCTTCTCCAGAAGGGGGTGTCAGCCGGTAAAATCCTGGCCCTTACCTTTACTAACAAGGCTGCCGGTGAAATGAAGGAAAGGATTGCCACAATTGCCGGGGCTGAAATAGCTCGCTACCTGTGGATGGGAACCTTTCATTCAATCTTTGCAAGAATACTCAGGATCGAAGGCGACAGGCTCGGGTATAAATCCAACTACACCATTTATGATGCTGTCGATTCAAAAAGCCTGGTCAGGACGATAATAAAGGAACTTAACCTGGCTGACAATGTTTATAAACCAGGTGTTATAGCTGCAAGAATATCAACCGCCAAAAATAATCTGGTAACTGCCAGTATGTATGCAGCTGATAATTCAATGTATGAAAATAATAAGGCATGCCGCATACCATTGCTGGCTGAAATATTCAAAATATATGCAACACGCTGTTTCAAGTCAAACGCCATGGATTTTGACGATCTTCTCCTGAACACCAATATCCTTTTCAGGGATTTCCCTGACGTACTGGCTGCATACCAGGAAAGATTCAGATATATCCTTGTAGATGAATATCAGGATACTAATTATGCTCAATACCTCATTGTAAAAAAACTTGCAGCAGTCCACCATAATTTATGTGTCGTGGGAGACGATGCACAAAGTATCTATTCATTCCGCGGTGCAAGGATCGAAAATATACTGGAATTTAAAAATGATTATCCCGACTACCATCTGTTTAAGCTCGAACAAAATTACCGGTCAACACAGACTATTGTCAATGCAGCCAATGAGATAATTGCGAATAACGAAGGACAGATACACAAAAAGGTCTATTCAAAGAATGAGCAGGGAGAGAAGATAATGGTAATGCAGGCCATGACCGATACGGAGGAGGGATTCAATATAGCTTCGGATATTCTTGACAAAAGCCTTTCCCTGCAACTTAACTGGAGTGATTTCGCTGTTCTGTACAGGACAAACGCACAGAGCAGGATATTTGAAGAGACACTCCGGAGGAAAAACATTCCTTACAAGATCTATGGAGGCCTCTCATTTTATGAACGCAAGGAGATAAAAGACATTCTTGCCTATTTCAGAATGGTAATAAATCACGATGATGAGGAGAGTCTGAAGAGATCAATAAACTACCCGAAAAGAGGGATTGGTGGCACAACGGTTCAGAAGATCCCGGACCTGGCGGCTGAATTTAATACGACAGCATGGAATATAATTGCCAGTGCAGAAAAATATCCGGGACATTTTAATGCGGGGACCATCAAAAAGTTATCGGCTTATGTTGATTTGATAAATAATCTTTCTGCCGATATCGCTAAATCGGATGCATATACCCTGGCAAAAGAAATTGCTTCTGCCTCAGGAATATTTAAAGAACTTATGGATGGTAAGCTGCCCGAGGAGATAAGCCGTTATGAGAACCTCGAGGAGCTTCTGAATGCAATCAAGATATTTACTGAAGCTGCAGAAACAAACGGTGAACCATCAACACTTGAGGCTTATCTGGCAAATGTTGCCCTGCTTACCGATCAGGACAATGAAAAGGTGGAGGACCGTAATAAGGTTACACTGATGACTATGCATTCAGCCAAGGGGCTGGAATTCAAGCATGTATATATTGTCGGAATGGAGGATACCCTCTTCCCGTCTCCTTTGTCGGCCGGCAGCGCCAAAGAACTTGAGGAGGAACGGCGTCTTTTTTATGTAGCTGTGACCCGGGCTGAAAAGATGGCCACCCTCAGTTATGCATTGAACAGGTACAAGTGGGGGAACCTGGAAAGAAGCAACCCCAGCCGGTTTCTACGGGAGATCAACCCGCGATTCCTTGATTATCCGCAAACCGGAGGCAAACCATTCCATGGAAGGACGGGATACGGAAATAAATCTTCAATGTTCCGTGAAGAAACTGCAAAATATACAGAGAAACCCCGATTGAGGAAATTTGAGAAGTCAATCAGTCAGGTTCAAAGCACATTCAACGAAACCGACCCCTCAGAGTTTTGTGAAGGAGACATCGTCCGGCATGAGAGGTTTGGAAATGGTGTTATCGTATCAATCGAAGGTGAAGTTCCCAACAAGACTGCTTCAGTTCAATTCGAAAAAGAGGGCCGTAAAAAACTTCTGCTGAGGTTTGCGAAACTGAGGAAACACCCCC
>CAZKWD010000138.1:2591-6179 GCA_964556175.1 uncultured Rikenellaceae bacterium | reverse complement strand
ACCTCTTCTCAATAGCTCTATCGTTTCTTTTGATGGTGTATTAGGAATAGTGGCAATGACCTCTCCGTTGTATTCAAATATTTCTTTATCATCAGAGGTAACTTCTCCTATTACCGCGACATTATCGGTCTTGGATTTTATGGCCTTTATTACCTCATCAACAGATTCAGGTGCAACATGAACTACATATCTTGCCTGAGTCTCGCAAATCAGGATCTCCTGGGGAGTAATATCTTTAACTGAGACCGGTACTGCTGACAGGTTTATTCTGGCTCCAAGTCCGCCATATCTTGCTGATTCACAAACTGCGGCTCCTATTCCTGCGGCACCACAGTCTGAACAGGCTTTGATCTTCCCGGTTGAAAAGGCTGCCAAAGCAGCTTCAAGGGAGCTTCTCTCTTCTTTAAACAAAGCAATAGCAGGGCGCATCTCATTTACAAGACCGGCCCTGTAAAGAGTATCATTGCCGTCATTCCCTGTCATCCCTATAAGGATGATCTTATCTCCTGCATTTTTTGCAGGTTTGGTGAGAGGCTTATCAGTGACAAGTTTGCCAAATACAGATACCACAACTGCGGGCACAATGTCAGAAAATGAGGTGGAGAATCCGCCCCCGACAATAAACACATCCATGACCTCACACATATCCCCTAATCCTTTTACCATTATGTTAACCCTTTCCTGGCTGGTCATTACCTTGCACTTTCCACATGTGCACTTTCCTGAAAAGCCACAGGGACCAACTATTACCTCCTGGTCAAGCGGTCTGGTACCTATAAAATCCAGCAGAAATACAGGACGGGCACCCATAGCTACCACATCACGCATTGCGCCTCCGGCACCGGTGGCCGCAGCATCATAAGGTCTTGGCACACAGGGGGAACAATGGCTTTCCATTTTGGCAACAACAGAACCTTTCATGCCCGGCACCTGAAAGACCGCAGCATCATCATTTTTCTCAGGCCCTATCTCCAGGGCTCCTGGCCAGATTTTGTCAACCTGACGGTTTAATTCCTGAAAACCTTTAAAGTCAATTACTTTGTCGATATTGTGATGCAGATGTACAAACAAGCCATGCATCAATGCTTTTTCAATGGTGTTCATAATACCTCCTTTTTAGTTAATTTTAAAAATATCTTTAGAATGCTATTGCAATAATCCTTATTGAAGTATAAATACTATTCTTCAGCCTGCCCTATTAAATCAGGCATGTCAACAGCAGGCATGTAGCTGTATTTAGTATCGATGGATATTTTGTCTCCGTCAAACTGGCATGTTATTATTTCGGTATGAGGACTTTCGATATATCGCAGGGTAAGTTCCAGGGTTTGTGTGTCTCTCCATCTGTAAATGCCTGCTGCTTGTACCGGAGAAATTTCTGCGAGATGTCCTCTGGCAGCCAGGAGTAAATTCGGACCCGGCCGTGTTGTCGTGCTATTTACCCAGTCATCGCTTCCAAACCCTAAATCCCAGGATTTACCGTTATAGTTCATTGTTACGTGGCAGATATCTTCATTAAAGCTGAAGGCAATGGATTCCATTCTCCTGTCATTGGGGTCAATATTATATTTTTTACCTGATAACTCTGATTGCCGTGTCGCATCAGTTCCTTCTGCAGGCAGAGGAATTGAAAGGGATGCAAGCATATGTTTCAATGTTTCATATGATTCATTGTTTTTGGGAAGCTTATTATTTGTTATGGATGGTAACAGATAATCCCAGACCATATTCAGTTCATCCTGGAGATCATGTGATTCACAGGTTATTGCAACGACTGCATCCTGATCGGGCATGACGATAATATACTGTCCGTAAGCCCCGTCAGCCCTGAATGCATTATGGCGGCAGCGCCAGAACTGATAACAGTATCCCTGCATCCAGTCACTTGAGTTTTTTACCGGTTCCGGTACTCCGGGCGCCTGGTCTATCTTAAAGGTTGTGGCCTCATTTACCCATTCTTCAGGGAGGATCTGTTCATCGTTCCATTTTCCCTTCTGCAGGTATAACTGGCCGAATTTAGCCATATCCTCGGTTTTAAGTCTCAGACCCCAGCCCCCTGTGTTGATTCCCACGGGATCTCTCTCCCAGTCAATGCCTGATATGCCCAGCGGGTCGAAGAGCCGAGGTGTAAGGTAATCGATAACCGGTTGTCCGGTAACTTTCTGGACTATGGCAGATAGCATATAGGTGGCCATAGAATTATAAAGGAATTTTGTACCCGGATCATTGACAACAGGAAGGTTAAGAAAGGCTTTTACCCAGTTATCATTGTTTGATGTGATCTGCCTTGTAGGATCAGGATCCAGACCGGCAGACATGCTGAGCAGATCCCTTATTCCCATATCAGCAAGAAACGGGCTTACCGTATCGGGAAAATACTCAGGAAAGAAAGAGATAACCTTATCGGAAACATCAATAAGATTCCCGGTAACGGCGAATCCGACTGCAGTGGATGTAAAGCTTTTACTTGTTGAATAGAGAGTGTGTTTCAGCTCAGGGGCATAAGGAGCCCACCATCCTTCAGCAATAACATTCCCGTGCCTGAGAAACATGAAACTGTGAAATTCATGTTTTCCCTTTTCTGCAGTCTTCAGAAAAGCAATAATCCCATCTGAATTGACACCCTCGGCTTCCGGTATGCTGCGGGGCAGATCCGCAACTTGCTTAGATATATCATTTTTACAGGAAACCGCAAGTAATAATATAACAACTGATGCCAGCGTACTTTTGAATAGAGATCTCATGGTAACAGTAATTTTAAATTAGTATCCGTAATTAAAACGGAAATAAAATTACTATTCCATGTTAATAAATCTATTCAAAAAGGAAAATTTCTTCAATTTTTGAATCAAACACCCTGGCGATATCATGGGCAAGTTTAAGGGAAGGGTTGTATTTGTTCTTTTCCAGAAAGACAATTGTCTCCCTCCTTACATTGACCTTCTTTGCAAGATCCTCCTGGGTAAGGTTGAATCTTGCCCTGTATTCCTTAATCCTGTTATTCATTTTTTATACCTGTGAAGTTGATAACAAGCCAGCAGACTGCAAAGACAACAGCCATGCCAAGTATCCCTATGCCAATGATCGTATGAGTTTCATAATTAAACCTGTCTGAGAAGTACATAATGGCAAGCCACAGGTAAAGCGAAATATAATATGACAGTGAAGATGTTTTTCGCATCACTTTCTTGGATAATTCATCCTCGGGTGGTTCACCTCTTTTTGCACTTGTCAGTCTTTTGACCCCAAAGAAAACTGCAAAAACCACCACAAGGATTATAATGCCAAAAGATGCAATATCAGCTGGCTTAAAGTTACCTGATGAGGAAAAGATCCAAAGTCCTACAGTAGCGAGTACCAGTACCGCAACAATAAAAACTATAACTGCTTTTTTCATAATCAATAGTATTAGTTAAGTAATTCTAACACAAAGTTAGAAATAAATAACATTACTTCCAAATATTTTGGGAAATTTTTTAATAAAAAGTACTTTTTCCCGGACTAAAGTCCTGAATCTCTATATCCCCTACGGGGAATTAGCGGATTAGCAAGAGCATTATGTTACAATACCAAAACCGCTACGCGGTA
>CAZKWD010000138.1:0-2491 GCA_964556175.1 uncultured Rikenellaceae bacterium | reverse complement strand
AGTATTATAACAGAACAGGCTATAAACCTCTATCCAATACCTCGTAGAGGTTTAAGAAATTAATGTTGATCCGCATATCTCCACCAGGCAGCAGTACCTGCAAAGCCAAGAAGGGATAAGCTTATTAGAATAAACCAGCTGAAAATGTTTGCATCCGGATTAAGAGGTCCGGTCACCTTTGCGATCAGAGCGGGAATCGCCCAGGGGAAATATGGGGTTATGGCCGGCATACCGACAAAGATCAGCTGGGTAAGAAGTATTACAAGTATGATAAAACCCACGGGAAGGAGTTCATTACGGCTTGCACAGGTGATCAATGCTACTGGGGTGAAAAGCACAATTGTCAGCACTGAAGCTTCAATATAAGTTACTATGCTATGAAGAAAGACCTGGTTTGTCCAGCCGTCAAGTTTTACAAGCCAGCCTGTCAGAATAGCTGTGGCAAATAAAACTATAAGCAACAAAAAACTCCAGATAAATGTGATTATTGTTTTTGAAGATACAATGTTAAACCTTGAAACCGGCAATACAAGAATATCTTTAATTACCCTGTCAGTGTATTCCCTGCCGAATATCCATATTGTGACAATTCCGGATCCCATAGTACCAAGTACAATTGCCATCTGAATCATCAAATTCAGATATGTTACCCAGTCAGCACTACTGATGAAAGAGGCTTTTGTGCTTATTATAGCCGAATTTTCTGCAACTTCGGGGTGTTTTGCCACGAGCATCAACAACCCCATCATGACACCAATAAATATGAAAAGAAGAAACGTTATCCATAAGACTTTTGATCTTAAAACCTTCATTGTTTCGGTAATAAGGGCTGCATAAAAACCTTTCATTTTTCACCTCCTTTCATTCTTATTACCCTGAGAAAGAATGTTTCCAGATCCTCCTCATCAACATTTAACATTGTTGGGGAGTATCCTGAATTTACAAGAAGTGTTGCAACTTTATCGGGATTTGAGATTGCTTCTGCTCCCTGAATTTCAAGTATTTCATCCTCTGAAAGAGATACAGGATAACCGTTCTTTTCAAGGATATTCTTTGCTCCTGAAATATTTTCAACTTTAACCTGGAGGCATATTTTCCTGAGTTTCTCCATCTCATGGGCATATGACTCATGTAATAAACTTCCTTCGTGAATGATACCGATCCTCGTGGCGAGTTTGGAAATTTCCCCAAGGATATGACTTGAAATAAAAATCGTTACCCCCTTATTCAAAGCCAGGTCTGCAAGCATTTCCCTGATTTCAACGATACCTTCAGGATCAAGGCTGTTTGCGGGTTCATCAAGCAGAAGGATCCCGGGGTCATGAATCAATGCTTTAGCTATTCCCAGACGCTGGGCATTGCCTTGGGAAAGGTTTTTACAACGAACTTCACTGTATTGGTCAAGCTTTAGTTTCTTAATAATGGAATCAACTGATTTTCTGTCTTGTATAAACCTCAGCCGTCTTATTATTTCAAGGTTTTCTTTTACCGTCAGATCAGGGTAAGAATAGGGAACTTCTACAAGATATCCTACTTTGCTCCACATTCCCGGGTTGCCGGGATTTACTTTATTGCCATTAAGAAAGGCTTCTCCGGATGTGGGACCAATAAGGCCCAGCAGCATCCTGATGGTTGTTGTCTTTCCTGCACCATTAAGTCCGAGGAAACCATATATTTCACCTTTTTGAACACTAATGGAGACACTGTCGACAGCTTTAAGTTTTCCATAATGTTTCGACAGGTTTTTTGTACGAATAATGGGTTCCATCTATTTTCAGGTATATTTAAAAACTTCAGTAAAGGTAGATGATTTATCTGTTTCGATAGTGCTCTATTCAGCTATTTCTTCAGCAGGTCGCGGATTTCTGTAAGAAGTGTCTCTTCCTTTGAAGGTGCGGGTGGTGCCGGAGGAGGAGCAACTTCTTCTTTCCTTTTAAGAGCATTCATGCCCTTGATAAGCATGAAGACAGCAAAAGCTATAATCAGGAAATCAATGGTAAACTGTATAAAACTACCATAGTTCCACGTAACAGCAGGGGCTGTATCAGTAGCTGCTTTCATTATAATTTTAAGATCTGTGAAATTTACTCCGCCGAGTAAAAGTCCTATCGGAGGCATAATGATGTCATTTACCACCGAAGATACGATCTTGCCAAAGGCTGCACCGATAATGATACCTACAGCCATATCGACAACATTGCCTTTCAGAGCAAAGGCTTTGAATTCATCAACTAGTTTCATAGTGAATGGTAATTAGTTATTGGTTATTAGAAATTATAGGAGAATCCTACTCCGAAAATCTCCTTGAATTGAACTCTTGATCCCGGGGTTGCTATTTCTCCTGCATCAATTGTTCCGTCATCATTCCTGTCGACAGCTATCTTGATGTTATCATCATAGATCAAAACAGTGTTTAGACTGACAGAAATATACTTGTTAACTTTCATAGAAATCAGGTTTTCCCATGTAACATCTATATTCTGGGGATTTT